>CAXTTD010000315.1:0-4433 GCA_964246945.1 uncultured Solirubrobacteraceae bacterium
CTTAGTAAGGCCGGGACCTCCTTGTCGACGTTCGCGACAAACCCGCTGTGGAAGGACGTCGACGGCGCGTTCACGTTGAAGAGCTTCAGCACCGTCGATGGCGCCTATGACCTGGTGCCCAATCCGAGCTACAGCCTCTCGCCCAAGCCGAGCTTCGCCAACCTGTCGGTGGAGGCGTACACCTCCAACACCTCGGCGCTCAACGCGCTGAGGTCCGGCGCGGTCGACATCGTCCCGCTCGACGCCTCTCAGCTCGGCGAGACGGCCACGCTGCGCAGCCAGGGAGTGAGCGTATTCGGCGCGCCGAGCTTTGGCTGGTTCGCGGGGATCATCAACTTCAAGGACCGGACCGACGACTTCGATCACGTGATCGCCCAGCGCTACGTCCGTGCGGCGATCGAGCACATGGTCGACCAACCGGCCCTCATCAAGGGCGTCTACAAGAACGCCGCGGCGCAGGCCTACGGACCGGTCGGCTCCGCCCCCGCCTCGCCGTTCGCACCCGCGGACGCCAAGACCGCGCTGTACCCCTATGACCCGTCGGCTGCCGTCGCTCGGCTCCGGTCCCACGGTTGGAAGGTGGTGCCCGGCGGGCAGACGACCTGCGCTAAGCCCGGTACCGCTGCCGGCGAGTGCGGGGCGGGCATCCCCGCTGGCACGCCGTTGAAGTTCACCTGGGCATCTCCGCCCGCGTCGGTGTTCGCGGCCGGCGTCCTCGACGCCGAATCGGTCGCCTCGATCGCCAAGCAGGCGGCCGGGATCAACATCGCGATCCAGATCAAGTCGCTGAACTTCGTGGAGACCAACTACAACGACACCAATCCCGACGCCGACAAGTACTCCGACGACTGGGGAGCCCTCACCACCCCCGGCGGTGCCCTGATCAACGACTACTACCCGACCCAGGCCGGCTATGACAGTCCCGGGACGCTCGATTTCGGCGACTACAACGAGCCAGCGGCCAATCGCTACATCGACGCCTCGGTGCACAGCGGCGACCTGCGGGCGGTGGAGCGCGAGGCGGGTTACCTTACGCGCGACCTACCGGACTTCTACCTGCCCAACCCCGACGAGCTCTTCGCGGTCTCCCACCGCGTCGGCGGCTCCGCGAACTCCTGGCTGGCGCTCACCGAGCAGTCGGCGTTCTTCCCGCAGTACTGGTACCGGACCAGGTGAGACCGGCTCACGTGTTGAGCGCAGTCGAGCGGGCGAGCATGCCCGCGACCGCGTACACGTGGGCGTAGGCCCGGGCCTCCTCGCCGCTCCACAGCGAGGAGCCGTGGCCGTAGGTGGAGCCGAGCGCCCGGCCGGCGTCGAGCAGCGAGTACGGCGAGCGGCAGCCGAGCATCACCGCCGAGCCCCGGTGCAGGCGCGCCCGCACCTCGCCGGTGACGTGCCGCTGAGAGGCGCGCAGGAACGCCCGGATGTCGTCGAGCACCGGGTCGTAGTAGCGGCCCTCGTGCAGCATGTCGCCGAACGTGGTGCCCAGCGTGGCCTTGAGGTTCTGCTGGGCCTGGGTGAGCACGAGCCGCTCGAGCTCGCGGTGGGCGGCGATCAGCAGCAGCATCCCCGGCGCCTCGAAGCCGAGCCGGCCGATGATGCCCATGATCGTCTGGCCGGTGTGGATCCCGCGGCCGTAGCCGTGAAAGGCGCCGATCCGGTTCAGCGCGGCGAGCACGTCGTAGCCGGCGACGCCGATCGCGCCCGCGTCGGGCGCCTCGGGCACCGGGCCGCTCGCCACCTCGAACGCCGTCGGCAGCCCGTCGGCGAACTCGATCACCAGCTCGGTGGACTCGGCCGGCGCATCGTCGATCGACGCCGTGGTCGGCCACGCCTGCGGCGGCAGGTACTCCCAGGAGCCGTAGGTCTCCCCGCCGCCGATCGTCGTGCCGAGGATCCCGGAGTTGAACGAATACTCGGCGGTGATCTCGCTCACCGGGTGACCGCGCTCGCGCAGGAAGTCGCGCTCCTCCTCGCGGGTGTGCGCCTCGTCGCGGATGAGCCCCACGATCTGAAGCTCGGGGGCCATCGCCAGGCTCACCGCGTCGAAGCGGACGTGGTCGTTGCCGGCCCCGGTCGAGCCGTGGGCGATCGCATCGGCGCCGCGGGCGAGCGCCACCTTGGTCACCTCCTCGGCCTGGAGCATCCGCTCCACCCCGACGCACGAGGGATACACGCCGCCGCGCAGGTAGTCGGCCCGCAGGATGTCGGCGACGAACTCCTCCCATAGCCGGGCCCGGCCGTCGATCACCACGTGCTCGGCGGCGCCCAGCGCGGCCGCGCGGGCGGCGATGTCGGCGAGCTCCGCGTCGGAGAAGCCCCCGGTGTTCACGGTGACGGTGATCACGCGCTCGCCCCGGTCGACGAGCACGGCGAGGCCGTAGGAGGTGTCAAGGCCCCCTGAGAAGGCGAGGACGACGGTGCGGTCGGGCATCAGAGGGGGCGCTCCAGGATCGGGACCCGGTCGCCGACCAGGCCGGGGGACAGGACGAAGTACTCGTGGGTGCCGGCGTCGAGGCCTCGCTGCAGCGCCGACTGGGCGTCGAGATCGCGGGGGTCGAGCATCAGCGTCGGCGCGGGCTCGGGGTCGGGCGCGGCGGCGAACACCTCGGTGCGGTAGGCCATCGTGTGGGCAACCGGGTGCAGGTCGAGCACGGCGGCGAGCAGCCGCATCGGCCCGAACTTGCGGTGCACGCGCAGCGCCGGATCGTAGAATTGGGTGACCCCGGTGAGCGTGCGCGCCCCGTAGGCGATCAGCGCGAGGCCCTTGGCCACGGTACCGAGGCCGGGAACCGCCGAGCACAGCGACCAGCCGACCCACGCGCTGCGGTCCGGGGTGGGCGCCGCGCAGTAGCCGGCGACCGGGATCGGTCCCGGGTAGCCGAGGCGGTCGGCCTCGGCGAGCACCGCGGGCAGCACCGCGCGCAGGCGGTCGCGCTCGGCCTCGCTGCGGGCGGGGTCCACCAGCGCGGCCTCGACCGCGTCGCGGCCCAGCGTGAGCAGCAGGAAGCCCGAGGGCAGCAGTCCGAGGTCGATCATCACCCAGTTCTGCAGCGGGATCCCCTTGGCGCCGAACGCGGTCGCGTTCAGCACGTTGTAGGTCCGCATGAGGTCCTCGAGCTTCCACTCCCGCTCGTAGGGGCCCAGGAAGTCAAGCGGCGTGATCGGGAGCCCCTGCGGCGTGAGCGACAGCTCGTCGAGGACCGCTGCGTTGGAGGCGAACCACAGCTCGTACCCGGCTTCACGCAGGCGGGCGGCGGCGGCGAGGATCGTCGCCGGGGAGAGCGGGTTCATCCCCCGATCCTCTCAGGATCGCGCGCGATCCGCCCCTCGCCGGGTCGCCGGCCGCTGACGGCGGGGGAGAAACGAGAAGGGCGGAGCGCACGCGGCGCCTCGCCCCTTCCGCGAGGTCGCGACGCTCAGCCGAGCCCGCCGCCGGCGGCCACGTGCAGCACCGCGGTCGGCGAGACGGTCCGCAGCACGTTGCCCGCGCGGTCGGCGAGCTGGACGCTCAGTCGCCCGGTCTCCCGGTGGGGGGAGAAGCGCAGCGTGCGACCGGCGCCGGCGAGACGGTCATACGCCTGAGCGGCGGCGTCCATCGCCTCGAGCACCTCGGGCGGCGGGCTAGACGGGATCGTGTCCCGGGCATCGGGATCGGCGTCGCGGGCGGGGGAGAAGCTCATCCCCCTGGTATTCGAGCTGCACCGCGAAAGCTTGAGCGCGGGTCGATCATCCGTCCAGAGCGCCGGGTCGCGCCGCGGCGGATTCCGGGCGCCAGCGGGCGACTCAGGCGGCGGCGGTGAACAGCAGCTCGTCGGCCGCCAGCTGGCGCCGCAGGCTCGTGAGGATCTGGGAGTGCAGCTGGCAGACGCGGCTCTCGGTGATCCCGAGGATCTCCCCGATCTCCCGCAGCGTGAGGTTGTAGACGTAGAGGAGCACCGCGATCTTGCGCTCCCGCGCGGCGAGGCACGCAAACGCCTCCCGGAAGCGCTCCTTGGCGGCTACGAGCACCGCCGAATCCTCGGGGTCGAACTCCCCGTCCTGTGCGGGAAGGGTGTCGATCCGCTCCATGGTGGCGTCCTCGTCGGAGTGCACGAGCGAGTTGAGCGAAGCGATCTGGGAGCGGGAGAGCTCGTCCTGGCGACGGAGGAGCTCCTCGCCGCTCACGCCCATCGCGGCGGCGAGCTCATCGCGGCTCGGCCGCCGGCCGTGGAGGCCGGCGAACTGGTCGCGGGTTCGCGTGAGCTCACGATCGAAGCGTCGCAGCGACCGCGGCGCCCAGTCGCTCCGGCGCATCTCATCGAGCACGGCGCCGTGGATCCGCGTCCACGCGAACTGCTCGAGCGATGCGCCCTTCTCCGGGTCGTAGCGCTCGATTGAGCGGATCAGCGCCTCCAGGCCGCAGGAGATGAAGTCCTCGACCTCGCAGCGGG
>CAXTTD010000316.1:0-415 GCA_964246945.1 uncultured Solirubrobacteraceae bacterium
CGGCAGCGCGGCCCGGGCCGCAGCGGTGCGCACCGGCTCGTCGGGGACGACCAGCAGGGCCTCCAATCCCGCCGGGGCGGGGATCCGGTGCACCCGCTCCTCGTGACACACCACGAACCCCCCGTGGAGGGCGGCGGCCACGTTGTCGGGATGACCCTCGAGCTCCCGCGCGGCGGCGAACAGGTCGGCGTCGAGCTCGAAGATGTGATCGGCGGCGACGAGACCGGCGACGATCGCCGACGCGCTCGAGCCGAGGCCCCCGGAGAGCGGGATCTGGGAGGTGATGCGGAACGCGAAGTCGTCGGCCGGGTGCAGCGCCTCGAACGCCCGCACGACAAGGTTCGAGCGGTCGCGCGGGACGTCGAGCTCGGTGTGCACGGCGAAGCGGCCGGTCTCGACGACCTCGAGCTCCAGG
>CAXTTD010000316.1:425-4432 GCA_964246945.1 uncultured Solirubrobacteraceae bacterium
GCGCCGGCCGAGACCGCGGCGAAGGCAGGCCGAAGGAGGGCGTCGAGGCGGGCGGTGAGGTGGTGGGGGGCGGGGTCGGTGGGGGTGGCCGGCTACGGCGCCGGTCTCGACGACCTCGACCTCGAGGGCGAGGGCAAGCGCCGCCGCCATCGTGTCGAACCCCGGCCCCAGGTTGGCGCTCGAGGCGGGGACGCGCACCACCCGGCGACGACCGAGGGCCATCACCGCCCCGGAAGGAGGGCCCGCTCGAGCGGAGCGAGCTCGGCCTCGCAGGCGAGCACCGCGCCCGCCTGGTCCAGGGCGGTCTGGGGATCCTTGAGACCGTTGCCGGTGAGCACGCAGGCGATCCGCTGCGCGCCCCGGGCGCCGTGGGCGATCAGCCCCGCCACCGAGGCGGCCGAGGCCGGCTCGCAGAACACCCCCTCGGCGCGGGCGAGCAGCCGGTAGGCGTCGAGGATCTGCCCGTCGGTCACCTTGTTCACCGCGCCGCCCGAGGTGGTCATGGCGCTCATCGCGTCCTCCCAGCGGGCCGGGTTGCCGATGCGGATCGCGCTCGCCACCGTCTCGGGGTGCGCGACCGGCGCGCCGTCGACGAGCGGCGCGGCGCCCGCCGCCTGGAAGCCGAACATCATCGGCGCCATGCCGAGCTCGGTGAAACCGCGCCAGTAGGCGGTGATGTTGCCGGCGTTGCCGACCGGGATGCACAGCGCGTCGAGCTCGCCGCCGAGGTCCTCGGCGAGCTCGAAGGCCCCGGTCTTCTGGCCCTCGATCCGGAACTCGTTGACCGAGTTGACCAACGAGATGGGATGGCGGGCGGCGAGCTCGCGGACGAGTTCGAGCGCCCGGTCGAAGTTGCCGCGCAGGGCGACCACGTCGGCCCCGAAGGCAAGCGCCTGGGCGAGCTTGCCGGTCGCGATCTTGCCCTCGGGCACGATCACCGCGCAGCGCAGGCCGGCGCGGGCGGAGTAGGCGGCGGCGCTCGCCGCGGTGTTGCCGGTGGAGGCGCACACCACGGCGTGCGCGCCCTCGCGCACGGCGGCCGACACCGCGCAGGTCATCCCCCGGTCCTTGAAGCTCCCGGTCGGGTTGAGCCCCTCGAGCTTCAGCCACACCTCAGCGCCGACCCGCTCGGAGAGCCGCGGCGCGTGGACGAGCGGCGTCGAGCCCTCGTGCAGGGAGACGACCGGGTCGCCCTCGGCGAAGGGGAGACGATCCCGGTAGCGCTCGATCAGGCCGACCCGACCGCTCATCAGACGAACTCCTCCTCGACCACTCGGATCGCCCGCGGGCGGGCCCGCACCGCCGGCAGCGCCGCGACCCCCTCGAGCGCCGCGTAGAAGCGATCCTCGGCGACCGGATGCACGACCATCACCAGGCGCGCCTGACCGCCCGATCCCTTCTGCAGCACCGACTTCACCGACACCTGGTGGTCGCCGAGCACCGTGGCCACCGCCGAGAGCACGCCGGGCTCGTCGGCGACCTCGAGCGAGAGGTAGAACGACGAGGTGACATCGGAGACGATCGACAGCGACTCGCTCGCCGGGGGCACCGAGGCCGGTGGGATCATCGCGCTGATCACGTCGCCGAGCACCGCCGAGGCGGTCTGGGCGCCGCCGGCGCCCGGTCCCGACATGGTGATCTCGGTGATCGCCGCCGATTCGACGGTCACCGCGTTGAATGGGCCGTTCACCGAGGCGAGCGGATGGCCCGGGTACAGGAACGCCGGGTGCACGCGGACCGCGAGCGCATCCTCCCCCACCCGCTCGGCGGTGCCGATCAGCTTCAGCGAGAGCGACAGGTCGCGCGCGTACTGGAGGTCATCGGGGGTGATCGCCTCGATCCCCTCGCACTGGACCTGGTCGATGTGGACGGGGGTCTCGAACGCGAGGCGGGCGATGATCGCCATCTTGGCCGCCGCGTCGCGTCCGGTCACGTCGTCGGTCGGGTCGGCCTCCGCGTAGCCCAGCGCCTGGGCCTCGCGCAGTGCCTCCGCGTAGGTCGCCCCGGTCCGGGCCATCTCGGTGAGGATGTAGTTGGTGGTGCCGTTGACGATCCCCGAGACGCGGTCGATCTCGGCGCCGGCGAGCGACTCCTGGAGCACCCGGATCACCGGCACCACACCGGCCACCGCCCCCTCGAAGCGCAGCTGCACGCCGTGCTCGCGGGCGACATCCCACAGCTCCTCACCGTGGTGGGAGAGCAGCTGCTTGTTGGCGGTCACCACGTGGCGCCCGGAGCGCATCGCCGCCAGCAGCCAGGTGCGCGCGGGCTCAAGGCCACCCATCAGCTCGACGACGAGATCGGAGTGCTCGAGCAGCTCCGTGAAGGGCCCGCCCCGCGAGCGGGTGAGCACCCCCGAGAGCTCGGGACGCAGCCCGGTGATCTGCTCGATGCGCCCGGCGCGGGCGGGCAGCAGCTCGGCGAACGCGGCGCCGACGGTGCCGTGGCCGAGCAGGCCGACGCGGAACCGCGCAGCGTCCATCAGTCGACGTCCCGGCTCATCAGGTCGGCGTAGGTCTCCCGGCGCACCACCAGGCGCGCGGCGCCCCCGTCGCAGAACACCACCGGCGGGCGGCACACCCCGTTGTAGTTGGAGGCCATCGCGTACCCGTAGGCGCCGGTCACCGGCACCGCGACGACGTCGCCCACCGCGGGGGCGGGGAGCCGGGCGTCGCGCACGAGCACGTCACCGGACTCGCAGTGCTTGCCGGCGAGATGGCACACCGTGTCGGGCTCGGCGAGCGGGCGGTCGGCGATCACCGCCTCGTAGCGCGCGCCGTAGAGCATCGGACGCAGGTTGTCGGACATGCCGCCGTCGACCGCGACCCAGGTGGAGACGTTGCGCTTGACCGACTCGACGGTGTAGAGGGTCACCGTCGAGCCCGCCACGAGCGCTCGCCCGGGCTCGATGAGCAGGCGCACCTGCGGGCCGAGCTCGGCGTGCACGACGTCGACGAGACCTGCCAGGTAACTGTCGACCGACGGGGGGGCCTCATCGGCGAGGTACGCGGCGGCGAGGCCGCCGCCGAGGTTGTAGACCGGGAACTCGCCGAGCGTCGCGATGGCCCGCACCGCCTCCCGGAACGGCTCGAGCGCGAACAGCTGGGAGCCGATGTGGACGTGCAGGCCGACGAGCTCGAGCGCCGGTACCTCGGCGAGGCGGTCGATCGCGGCCCGTGCCCCCGCCAATGAGAAGCCGAACTTGGAGTCCGCCTGGCCGGTGGAGATCGCCGCGTGGGTATCGCCGGCGACGTCGGGGGTGACCCGGAGCAGCACCGGCTGGACGACGCCGCGGGCGGATGCGATCGCGGCGAGTCGCTCGAGCTCGGTGCCGGAGTCGAGCACGATGTGGCCGACGCCGGCGTCGAGCGCCTCCTGCAGCTCGCGTGTGGAGTTCGCGTTGCCGTGCAGGTGGATCCGCGCCGGATCGAAGCCGGCGGCAAGGGCGAGGGCGAGCTCTCCGCCGGAGGCCACGTCGCAGGCGAGGCCCTCCTGCGCGAGCGTCCGGTACACCGCGGTGCACGGGAACGCCTTGGAGGCGAACAGCACATCGACGTCGTCGTGGCGGGCGGTGAGACCGTCGCGGAACGCCCGGGCGCGGTGGCGCAGATCGGCGTCGACGACCGCGTACACGGGCGTGCCGAATTCGCGGGCGAGGGCGACGGCGTCGCAGCCGCCGAGCTCCAGGTGACCACTCGCGCCCACGCGCGTGCCCGCGGGGAAGACGTGGGAGATCGCGGGGGTGGTGGCGCTCATCGCGGGACACGATAAGTGGTCCCCTGGGATCCGTGCGTGCGGCACTTCCCGGGCGCGACGGCCGGGCCCGCGGCCGGTCGCCGGGCGCGGGCGACGGTCAGCGCAGGAGCGTGCCGAGACCGCTCACCCTGGTGCCGGTCCCGGTGAGCACGCCGCCGACGGTCCGGGTGACCGGGGCGAGCGGCGTGCCGGCGCCGACCCGGGCCACCGTGGTGCCGAGCGTCCCGCCCGTCGTGCCCACCGTGGTGCCG
>CAXTTD010000317.1:0-4404 GCA_964246945.1 uncultured Solirubrobacteraceae bacterium
GGGGCCGCCCGCCGCGCGGCGCAGGGCCCGCGCCGCGTCCGCTCCGGCGGTCGGCCCGAGGGTGCGCGTGAGGGCCGCGTCGACCCCGGCGGCGCCGAACAGGCGGGAGACCAGCGATCGGGAAACGCCGCGGCGCACCACGGGATCGGCGATCAGATGTTCGCTGGTCCGGGTCCAGCGCGCGGTGTTCAGCACGTCCCGGTTCATCCACCAGGCCCCAGCGGCGAGGATCGTGGCCAGCGTGCCGACGATGAGCAGCAGCGCGACGAGCGTGCGGTGAGGGCGAATCCACATCGGCTGCTGATTGTGACCGCCGCCCGGCGCCGGCCACGGGCAGCGTGGCGGAGGACTACCCTGCGCGTGTGCGCCTACGCCGCGACGGATCTCGACGCGACACCTCGCGCCGCACCTTCACGCCGAGCCTCGGGGTCCACGACATGGCGATCGACCTTGGCACCGCGAACACCCTCGTGTACGTCGGTGGCCGCGGGATCGTCGTCTCCGAGCCCTCGGTGGTCGCCTCTGACCTCTCCACCGGCGAGGTTCACGCCGTCGGCAACGACGCCGAGCGGATGATCGGCCGCACCCCGGCGACGATCTCCGCCACCCGCCCGCTGCGCCACGGGGTGATCGCCGACTTCGAGGTCACCGAGGAGATGCTGCGCTACTTCATCCGCAAGGTGATCGATCGCCGCACCGCTCACCCGCGGCTCATCGTGTGCGCGCCGAGCGGCGTCACCGAGGTCGAGAAGCGGGCGGTGGAGGAGGCCTCGCTGGCCGCCGGCGCCCGCCGCGTGCAGCTCATCGAGGAGCCGATCGCGGCCGCCATCGGCGCCGGGCTCGCGATCGAGGAGCCGATCGGGCGGATGGTGGTCGACGTCGGCGGCGGCACCAGCGAGATGGCGGTGATCTCGCTGGGCGGGATCGTCATCGCCCGCTCGGTGCGCGTCGGCGGTTACGAGATGGACGACGCGATCGGCCACTACCTGCGCTCGGTCTACCAGCTGGCGATCGGCTCGCGCACCGCGGAGTCGATCAAGATCGAGATCGGCTCGGCGATCGCGCTCGGCGATCACGAGCTCGAGATGGAGGTCCGCGGGCGCCACCTGGTCACCGGGCTGCCCACCGCAGTGATGCTCCACTCCGAGGAGGTGCGCACGGCGATCGCCTCTCCGCTGCGCGAGATCCTGCAGGCGATCCGCGACACCCTCGAGCAGACTCCGCCCGAGCTCTCCTCCGACATCGCCCGGGACGGCATCCTGCTCGCCGGCGGGGGTACCCTGATCCGCGGCTTCCCCGAGATGGTGGCCGCCGAGACCGGCATGCCGGTGTTCCGTGCGGACTCGCCGCTCACCTGCGTGGCGGTGGGCTCCGGCGAGGCGCTCGCCCACCTCGACGCGCTCACCGTCACCCGCCAGCTCGGCCGCTCGCCGACGACGCCGGACTGGCGCACCGCCCAGTCCTGAGCGGGCCCCGACCGTGCCCAGCGACGCCATGGATCTCGACCTGCTCGTCATCGGCTCGGGTCCCGGTGGCCAACGGGCCGCCGTCCAGGCGGCGAAGCTCGGCAAGCGGGTCGCGGTGGTCGAGCAGCGCGACCGCGTCGGCGGCGTCTCCATCCACAGCGGCACCATCCCGTCCAAGACGCTGCGCCAGTCGATCCTCGAGGAGCTCGCGGGCCGCCGCGCCGACCTCGCCGATCCGCTGCATCCCGACCGCTCCGAGAACGCGCTCGGCCATCAGCTCCACGACCGCGTCTCCCGCGTGGTCGCCGGCGAGACCGCAGTCGTGCGCGAGCAGCTGCGGCGCAACAACGTCGGGCTCATCATCGGCCGGGCTGCGTTCGAGGATCCGCACACCGTCCACGTCACCGACTGCGATGAGGACGGCACCGAGATGCGGGTGAGCGCCGAGCACGTCGTGATCGCGGTCGGCACCAATCCGGCGCGGCCCGACGGCGTCGACTTCGACGAGCGGCGGGTGATCGATTCCGACGGCGTGATGGGGCTCGACTACGGGGCGGCCAAGACGATGACGATCGTCGGCGGCGGGGTGATCGGCGTTGAGTACACCTCGATGTTCGCCGCGCTCGGCTCGCGGGTGACGCTGGTCGACGCCCGGGACCGGCTGCTGCCCTACGTCGACCGGGACATCGGGATCGCGCTGCAGTACCTGCTGCGCAAGCGGCGGGTGACGTTCCGGTTCGGCGAGAAGGTGGTCGGGGTGGATCGCCGGGGGGAGCGAGTGGTGTGCCGCCTCGCGTCCGGCAAGGAGATCGTCTCCGACACGCTGCTCTACGCGACCGGTCGCCAGGGCGCCACCGACGGGCTCGCGCTCGAGCGCGCCGAGCTCGCGTCCGATGCCCGCGGCCGGGTGACGGTCGACACCGAGTACCGCACCTCGGTCCCGCACATCTTCGCCGTCGGTGACGTCGCCGGTCCGCCGGGCCTCGCCGCCACCGGCATGGAGCAGGGCCGGATCGCCTCACTCGCCGCGTTCGGCGAGCCGGTCACCCACCTGCCCGACCTCGTGCCCACCGGGATCTATTCGATCCCCGAGATCTCCTACGTAGGTCGCACCGAGGAGGAGCTCACCGCCGACGCCGTCCCGTACGTGGCGGGCGTCGCGTGGTGGAAGGAGCTCGCCAAGGCGATGATGCTCGGCGAGGAGGACGGCGTGCTGAAGATCCTCGTCGCGCCCGAGGACCGCCGGCTGCTGGGCGTCCACGTGATCGGCGCCCAGGCGACCGACCTCGTGCACATCGGCCAGGCGCTGATGGACCGCGAGGCGGGCCTCGACTTCCTCGTCTCCGCGGTGTTCAACTACCCGACGCTCGCCGAGGCCTACAAGGTAGCGGGCCTCGACGCCATGAACCGGCTGCGCGACCTGGGCTAAAGCCCCTACAGCCGCTCGACCAGCCAGTCGTAGAGCTCGTCGAGCCGGTTCTCGATCATGGAGATGTGCCCCTCGCCGTCGAGGATCCTCGCCTCGACGCCGGGGATCGCCTCCGCGAGCCACTCGCCGTGGGCGACGGGGACGAAGCGATCCTCACGCCCGTGCATGAGCAGCACCGGGGTGCGGATCTGGGTGAGGCCGAACCCCCAGTCGCTCATGAAGGCGAGATCGTCGTCGAGCCAGCCGTCGACGCCGTCGGCGAGGCCGATCGCCATCGAGGCGGAGAGCTCCGCGGCGATCTCGCCGGTGAACGCCGCAGCGTCGACCGGCGAGAGCAGGGTCTGCATCGCCTCCACCGTCGCCTGGGGATCGCTCGCGAGAATCGCCGGGCGCATCTGCTCAAGCAGCGCGCGGCCCGCCGCCGGGCCCTCGAGGACCGCCGAGAACTCCTGCACGTTGTCCTCGCCCATCCCGGCCATCCAGTCGAGCTTCGGGGCGCCGTAGGGAGCCGGGGACGCGAGCACGCCGACCGCCGCCACGAGGCCGGTGAGCAGGGCCGCGCAGGCGGTGGCGTGCGGTCCGCCCCCGGAGATGCCCCACACGCCGAGCCGCTCGAGGCCCAGCGCGCCCGCGATCGCGCGGACGTCGGCCGCGCAGTCGGCGACGTTGCGGCCCTCGAGCCGGGTCGAGCCTCCGTAACCGGGCCGGTCGTAGCTCACCAGGCGCACCCCGCGGTCGTGGGGCGCGGCGACGGCCCGGGCGGGAAGCTCGCGGGAGCCGGGGGTGCCGAAGAACGCAAGCACCGATGCGCCCCCCGGATCGCCGTCGTCGCGCACCCGCAGCGTGCGTCCGTCGGGGGTGGTGATGTCGCGATCGCTCATGCGCGCGAGGATCCTATCTCCCGGGGTGCTCGCAGGCGGCCGAGCGCGGCGCTCACCGCGCAGCCGGCGAGCACCAGCAGGAACGGGTCGATCGGCTCGCGGAACCGCGGCGTCTCGACGTTGACGAACACCACCGACAGCGCGAACAGGATCGGTACCGCCCATACCCAGCGCGGCGCCGCCCGCGCGGCGCGCGTGAACAGCCCCCCGATCGCGAGCAGGCACACCGCCCAGAACGCGATCACCCCGATGCGGGCGTCGTCGACGGGGAGGTCGAGCGCCCGCGCGGAGGCGTGCCAGGCGGCGGATCCCTCGAGCTCGAACATCCGCCGGAGGTTGTGCCAGCCGACGCTCAGCGGCGCGCTCGGATGGGCGGAGATGTAGTGCAGGGCGCGATGCTCGAGCACCCCGGAGAGCGCCACCTCGCTAAAGGCTCCCGCGTGGTGGCGCAGCGCCTGATCCGCGGGGACCTTCCAGAACAACCGCCATTTCCAGGGGACGCTGCGGTCGGCTGCCGACGTCGGGTTGTAGGCGCCGCGCAGGGTGATGCCGGTCTCGTCGGAGACGGGCACGAAGTGGTGCAGCTGCAGGGCGTTGCGCGCCGTCCAGGGAGTGATCACCGCCGCCG
>CAXTTD010000318.1:0-4387 GCA_964246945.1 uncultured Solirubrobacteraceae bacterium
GCTCGAGCCGTCACGCTCGGACTCGGCGAGCACGTGCATGACCGCGGCCGCCTCGCGGCGTCCCGGCGCGAGCTCAGCGTCGCCGGCGCGGGCGATCCGGTCGGCGATCTGGAAGCCGACCCCGAACACGCTGGTGAGGGCGTAGGGATCGGCGGCAATCTGCTCGTGCGCGGAGGGACCGTAGTGCTCGTGGATGCGTCCCGCAAGGTAGGCGAGCCCGTGCGGGGCGAGACGCAGGTGCAGGCGCCGGGTCACCCGCAGCGCCTGCCAGGACTCCACCGCCTGCCGTGCCCGCTCGCCGCGCAGACCCGCCTGCTCGAACGCCGCCTCCGGATCGGCGTCGATCCGGTCGAGCACCTCGGTGGCGCCCAGGCGTTCGATCAGCGAGGCGGCCCGGCGGGCCCCGACGTGACGGACGCGGCGCAGATAGACCGCCACCGCGTCCGGGTCCTCGGGGGCGAGCGGCCGGGCCTCGCTCACCTTCACCTGCCGCCCGTAGCGGCTGTCGGAGACCCACTCGCCGGTGATCTCGGCGCGCTCGCCGACCTCGAGATGCACGAGGGGGCCGACCAACGGGACCGGCGTGCCGTCGGCCGCGGCGGCGTCGAGCACCGCCCAGCCGCTCTGGGGGTTGGCGAAGCGCACGTGGCGGATGGTCACCGCGCCCTGGAAGCTCATGGCCAGAACTCTCCCATCACCACACCAGAGCCGCGGCGACCCGGACGTTCACCCCCCCGCCTCGGCGTGGCGCACCGCGCCCCGCAGCGCCTCGCTGCCGAGCAGATGCTCGAAGGTGCGCACGATCGGGCGCAGCGCGGTGAGACCGATCTGGCCCTGGATCCCGAACGCCTCCACCCGGGCCTCGGTCGCGATCGTCGCCCCCGCCGCGCGCTCGGTCACCCGGACCCCGATGGCCACGCGCGCGGTGTTCCCCTTCGAGAACGCGCGGTATTCCGCGCCGTCCTGCAGTTGCGGGTAGTCTCGGCGCGGGGTCCAGATGCGGCCGACCAGCCCGCTCACCAGGAGCCGCTCGGCCTCCTGCAGCACCATGAACGGCGGGTCGCGCAGCAGCCGCTCGAAGCTCTGGTCGTGGGGGGTGCCCGGAATTCGCCACAGCACGAGCCGGCCGAGGATCGGGACCTCGTCGAGACGCAGCCCCGCCGCGGCGCTCCACAGGGTCGGCGCGTCCGCGGAGCTCTCGCGTCGGTGGGCGACCCGCAGCGTCGGGCGGGGCAGCCAGTCATCGAGCTCCGGAATCATGCCCCGTCTCTACCCTCGGCGGGGTGATTGCCCGCAACCCCGCCGCACGCCCGCCGGCGCCCGGACATCTCGGCCTCGCCGACATCACGGCGGCCGCCGCCCGTCTGGACGGCGTCGCCCACCGTACACCGGTGTTCACCTCGGCGACGCTCGACGCCCGGATGGGCGCGCGCGTCCACCTCAAGGCCGAGACATTGCAGCGGGCCGGGGCGTTCAAGTTCCGAGGCGCCTACAACGCGATCGCCGCGCGGCCGGCCTCGGCGCGGGACCGCGGCGTGTGCTCGGCCTCCTCGGGCAACCACGCTGCGGCGGTGGCGCTCGCCGCGAGGCTGTGCGGAACCCGGGCGACGATCCTCATGCCCCGCGATGCGCCCGCGCTCAAGCGCGCCGCCACCGAAGGCTACGGCGCGGAGGTGATCGAGTTCGACCGCTACACCGAGGACCGCGAGGCGCGGCTCGCCGAGCTCGCGAGCACCCGGGGGCTGCACGTCGTGCACCCGTTCGACGACCCCCGGGTGATGGCCGGCCAGGGCACGGTCGCGCTGGAGCTGCTCGAGCAGGCGGGGGCGGTCGACGTGCTCGTGGTGCCGGTCGGCGGCGGCGGGCTCATCTCCGGCTGCGCGACCGCGGCGACGGCGCTCTGCCCGAGGATCCGCGTTGTCGGCGTCGAGCCCGAGGCCTCTGACGACGTCGTCCGGTCGCTGCGCTCCGGGCGCCGGGAGCGGGTCCCGGTGGCGCCGACGATCGCCGACGGTCAGCAGACCGCGACCCCGGGGGAGCTCACCTGGCCGGTCATCCACGCACTCGTCGACGAGGTGCTCACGGTGAGCGACGCCGAGATCCTCGACGCCATGCGGTTCTGCCTGGAGCGCTGCAAACTCGTGGTGGAGCCGAGCGGGGCGTCGGGGCTCGCCGCGGTGCTGAGCGGTCGCCTCGAGCTCGCCGGGGCCCGCGTGGGGGTGGTGCTCTCGGGGGGCAACTGCGGGGTCGACGCACTCGCCACGCTGTTCGCCTCCTCGGCGCATTGACAGGCGCCACCGCTCTCCCCCAGAGACTGCCCGAGCCGGTCGCCGCCGCCATCATCGAGTTCGTGACCACCGCGCTGATCTCCGAACCGCGCCGGGTCGGCAAGCCGCTGCACGGCGAGCTCACCGGCATCTGGTCCGCCCGCCGCGGCACCTACCGCATCCTCTACAGAATCCGAGACGATCTCCGCGAGGTCATCGTCCTGCGGACCGAGCACCGACGCGACGTCTACCGACCGCTCTGATCTCCGGGTTCGCCCCGCTCTCGACCTCACAAGACGCTCGCGTCGCGACGCAGCGCCCAGCGGTCAGAACGCGTCGATCGCGATCAGCGCGTGGGCCGAGAACGTCGGCGCCAGCCCCGAAGCCGTGCCGATCACCGACACCGAGACGCCGAGCTGGTTGCCCGGCGCGCGCATGAGTCGCGCGTGTCCCGCGGCGGTCATGTGGAAGGTGAGGTAGCCGACCTCCAGCGCGCCGATGCTCTGCGAGTGCGCGATGGAGAGCACCCGGCCGCCGATGCGCAGGGTGGGCGTCGCGGCGCACGGCGTGCTCTGGCGGCAGGCCACGAGGATCCCGCCCGTCCAGCCGTGGGAGACGAAGCCGGTGGCCCCGAGGATCTTCAGCTGCGGGCTCGAGCCGACCACGCGGCGCGGTCCCCGTCCGGAGGTGGTGAAGCGCTCCAGGCGCATCGCGCGGGTCGCTCGGCGCCCGGTGCTCGAGCGGATCGCCACCGTCACCGGGAGCCCGGCGTTGCCGGCACGGGTGACGAGTGCGTGCTCGGCGGCGGTGAGCGAGAACAGAACCGTCCCCCCGCCGGCCGGCACCGACTCGGGGCCCGTGTGAGTGAGCCGCCGGTGACCGACGAACACCTGGGTGCTCACCCGGCAGTCGGAGATCGCGAAGCACTCGACCGGCAGTCCGCCCGGTCCGTGGCTGGCCACGAATGCGGAGTGGCCGAACATCGCGACGTGGCTGGGTGCCGCGACCGCGCCCGAGGTGCCGAGCACCTGCCCGGCGGCGTTCAGCGCCTGCACCTGGAAGTAGGCGGCGCCGGTGTCGGCGGAGAGCGTCGTCCGCGAGGCGGGAAGCGAGCCGATCGCGGCGAGCGCGGTCGGGGTGGCGCCGGCGGAGATCGCCCAGCGGCTCACCGCCGTCTCACCGTGCCAGCTCGGCGCGATCCGCACCGTGCCGTCCGGCTGCGGGCGCACGCTCACCGTCGGTGCGGTCGCGACCGTCGTCGTCACCGACGTGTTCCCCGGCGCGGCGGTGGCCGCGTCAAGATAGTCGCTGTCGACCGAGATCGAGGCGCCGCCGTAATCGTCGGTGTGGCCGCCGCGATACTGGTGCAGGCGCTGGTGGTCGGCCCACTCGGTGCTCGGGACGGCCGGGTCGGCGGTCGATTCCGTGCCGTTCCAGTTGGCGATCCAGATGTCGTCGGGCTCGGTGTAGCCGGTGCCCTGCTTGGCGACCAGATCCGCGATGCCCGACAGCTCGCTGCTGTACACACCGGAGGTGTAGCCCGCCGCGTGCAGCGCGGTCGTCCACGCTCCGAGGAACGAGAGCACGGTGGCGCTCGTCGAAATGCTGCGCGTGTAGTTCTCCATGTCGTAGTAGATCGGGTTGCCGGCACCGAGGCCAAGCGCCTCCGCCTCGGCCACCGCCGACCGCGCCGCCGCAGTGCCCTGGGCGGCGGCCGCCGTGGCCGCGATCGCGGCGCATCCGCCGCCGTTGCCGGGCGCCTGCAGACCCACGTAGATGGGGATCAGGTGCCAGCCGGCGTCGGCCTCGGCGCTCACCCACGCGGCGTCGAGGTTCGTCTGCGAGCAGGCCATGTTGGCGCCGCCGATGTAGACGCCGAGGGCGCGGAACGGGGAGCTCGCCCACGCCGTCAGGGTGCTCTCCGAGGGCGCCGAGCACGCGTCGAAGCCGAGGCCCGTGTACACCTGCCCGGGCGTCGCCGCCGCCGTGGTCGTGAGCGCCGGGCTCGGGGTGGCCGTGCTCGCGTCGCTCCGCAGGCCGCCCGCGGTCTCGGGGCGCGTTCGGGCGGCGCCGCGAATCGCCGCGCTCAGCCGGTGCATGTACGCGCGGGCGGCCTGCGG
>CAXTTD010000319.1:0-4383 GCA_964246945.1 uncultured Solirubrobacteraceae bacterium
GGGCTGCTACCCGGTGCGGCCGCTGCGCCCCTGGGAGGTGCGGGCGCTCGCTGCACCCCGTTTGGCGCGCATGTCGCTCGCCGGCCCGCGCCGGGCGCGCCGCGTGCCGGTGGGCAGGATCGGCACCGGCGGCTCCTCAGCACCGTTCGTCCTCCGGGGGTCCTCACCGTTGCGCGTCTTGCGGCCGGCGCTCGCCTCCGGCGCGGCGTCGGCGGACGCCGGCGCGCGGACCGCGGCGAGCAGCTCGTCGAGCGCGCGGTCGATCCCCTCGGCGACCATTCCGACGTCGGGCACCGCGTCGTAGTCGGCGAGCAGGCCGAAGTCGAGGGCGCCGTCGTAGGACATGATCGCGATCGCCAGTGCGTGGTTCTCGGGCAGGAACGCGATCGGGAACAGATCCTGCAGCCGGCGCCCCAGCAGGTAGAGGCCGAGCTGCGGACCCGGCACGTTGGTGACGATGAGGTTGAACAGGCGCGTGGAGAAGTTCAGGCGCGAGGCCTGGGCGAGGATCGTCGGCGGAGCGAGGTTGTTCACCGCCGCGAGCGTCGCCGCGCCGACCGCCTGCTTGGACTCCTTGAGGCCGTTCATCGCGTGGTGCACGAAGCGCAGTCGCGCCACCGGGTCCTCGATGTACACCGGCAGCGGTCCGCGCATCACCGTGAGCTGGTTGCCGAGCGCGCCGCGGCCGGACGGGGCGCGCACCGAGACGGGTACGAGCGCGCGCATCTCGAGGCCGCGCGTCTGCACGCCGCGCGAGTGCAGCCAGTCGGCGAGCGCGCCGCTCACCACGGTGAGCACGACGTCGTTCACGGTGCCGCCGAGCGCGTCCTTGACCTCCTTGTAGTCGGCGAGGCGCTGGCGCACCACGGCGTAGCGCCGGTGGGGTCCGATCTCGACGTTGAGCGGCGTCTCGGGCGCCGGGTTGAGCCCCGCCCACACGAGCTCTCCGAGGCCCTCGGCGGCGTCGCGCACGAGCTCCGCGGAGCTCGCCGGCTGCGCCACCGCGTCAATCGCTCGGGCGGTGAGTCCTGCCGCGGTCCGCACCATGCCGCGCGCGCCCGCCAGCATGAGATCGAGCCCCGAGGGCTGCGGCTCAGGGACCCACGGCGCGAGTCCCTCACCGCCCGCGTCGAGAGCGCCGTCGGGCGAGGCGTCGAACAGCACCGAGGCGATGTCGACCCCGGAGATCCCGTCCACGAGCGCGTGGTGGGTCTTGGAGATCACCGCGAAGCGTCCGCCGGAGAGCCCCTCGACCAGCCACATCTCCCACAGGGGCTTGGAGCGATCCAGCCGCTGGGAGGCGAGGCGCGAGGCGAGCAGCAGCAGCTGCTCCTCGGAGCCGGGAGTGGGCAGCGCCGTGTGGCGGATGTGGTACTCGAGGTTGAAGTCCGGGTCGTCGACCCATAGCGGCCGGCCGGTCTGCAGCGGCGGCGTGGCCAGCTTCTGGCGGTAGCGGGGCACCAGGTGCAGGCGCCCGCGGACGTGGTCGAGGTAGTCCTCGAGGGCCGGCGCCGGCCCCGCGAAGACGAGCACGCCGCCGATGTGCATGTGCGACGCGTGTCCCTCCTGGTGCAGGAACGAGGCGTCGATCGAGGTGAGGCGGTCGAGATGCTGCTGCACTTCGTATCTCCTCCGGGGTACGCGGGACACAAGCCTATCCCGACGGGTACGATCCGCGTCTATGGGATGGGATTTCTCGACCGAGCCGGAGTTCGAGGCGAAGCTCGAGTGGATGCGGGGTTTCGTCCGCGAGTCGGTGTGGCCGCTGGAGACGCTGCATTCCGAGCTCGGCTGGGAGAACCTGCGCCGCGCCGCCGCGCCGCTGCAGGACGCGGTGAAGGCCCAGGGGCTGTGGGCGGCGCACCTCGACCCCGAGCTCGGCGGTCAGGGCTTCGGGCAGGTGAAGCTCGGGCTCATGCACGAGATCCTCGGCTCCTCGCCGATCGCGCCCCTCGTGTTCGGCAACGCCGCGCCGGACTCCGGCAACTCCGAGGTGCTCGCGCTCGCCGGCACCGAGGAGCAGAAGGAGCGCTACCTGCATCCGCTGCTCGCCGGCGATCTGAAGTCGGCGTTCTCCATGACCGAGCCCGAGACCGCCGGCTCGGACCCCACTCTGCTGCGCACGCGCGCAGAGAAGACCGGCGACGGCGGCTACCGCATCGACGGCCATAAGTGGTTCTCGACCAACGGTTCGATCGCCGACTTCCTGATCGTGATGGCGGTCACCGATCCCGACGCCCGGCCCCACCAGCGGGCCTCGATGTTCGTCGTCGACGCCGACACCCCGGGCGTGGAGATCGTCCGCGACGTGGCGACGATGGAGCATCCCGAGGAGAGCTTCGGTCGCTACGGCAACCACGCCGAGATCCGCTATCACGGCGTCGAGGGCGGCCCCGAGGCGCTGCTCGGCGCCGAGGGTGCGGGCTTCCTCATCGCCCAGCAGCGCTTGGGGCCCGGCCGCATCCACCACTGCATGCGTTGGCTCGGCGTCGCCCGGCGCGCGTTCGACATGCTGTGCGAGCGCGCGCTGTACCGCGAGTCGCACGGCCGGGTGCTCGCCGAGCATCAGACGATCCAGAACTGGATCGCCGACTCCGAGGCCGAGATGACCGCGGCCCGGCTGATGACGCTGCACGCCGCGTGGCGGATGGACACCGAGGGCGCGGCCGCGGCGCGCACCGACATCTCGCTGATCAAGTTCTACGGCGCGCGGGTGCTGCACGACGTGATCGACCGCGCGCTGCAGGCGCACGGCGGCCTCGGCTACTCGTGCGATCTGCCGCTCGAGGCGATGTACCGGTACGCCCGGGCGGCCCGGCTCTACGACGGCGCCGATGAGGTCCACCGGGCGTCGGTCGCCCGCCAGGTGCTGCGCGGCTACACCGCTCCCGCCGACGGCGTGCCGAGCGAGTTCATCCCGGCGCGCCGGGAGGCGGCGCGCCGTCAGTTCGCCGACGCGCTCGAGAGCCTCACCGCGAACGACTGACCGGTCGGCCCGGGGTCCTAGACTCCACGGGGTGGATCTCGCACACCCCGAATCGATCCTGCTGGCCTCGCCGCGCGGCTACTGCGCGGGCGTGGACCGGGCGGTGCAGACCGTCCAGCGCGCGCTCGAGCTCTACGGCGCGCCGGTGTACGTGCGCAAGGAGATCGTGCACAACAAGCACGTCGTCGAGCAACTGCGCGAGCACGGCGCGATCTTCGTGGAGACCGAGGGGGAGGTGCCCGAGGGGGCGACCGTCGTGTTCTCCGCCCACGGTGTCGCCCCGGGCGTCCATGTGGCCGCCGCCGAGCGTCGGCTGCGGACGATCGACGCCACCTGCCCGCTGGTGACCAAGGTGCATTGGGAGGCGAAGAAGTTCGCCGCCAAGGGGTACACGATCATCCTCATCGGCCACGCCGGTCATGAGGAGGTCGAGGGCACGATGGGCGAGGCGCCGGGCGACATCGTGCTCGTCGAGGACGAGGCGGGCGTCGCGGATCTGCAGATCGCCGATCCCTCCCGCGTCGCCTACATCTCCCAGACGACGCTGTCGGTCGACGAGACGCGGTCGATCATCGCCCGGCTGCGCGAGCGGTTCCCGGCGATCGTCGGTCCCCGCACCGACGACATCTGCTACGCGACGACCAACCGCCAGACCGCGGTCAAGCAGCTCGCCCGCGAGGTCGACCTGGTGCTGGTGATCGGCTCGCGCAACTCCTCGAACTCGAATCGGCTGGTCGAGGTCGCCCGCGAGCACGGCGCCGCCTCCCACCTCATCGACAACGAGAGCCAGATCGACGAGGCGTGGCTTGCCGGCGTGCGGACGATGGGCATCACCTCCGGGGCGAGCGCGCCCGAGGAGCTCGTTCAGCGGGTGGTGGCGCTGTTCCGCGGCCGCGGAACCGCCGACGTGCGGGAGCTCGAGGTCGTCCCCGAGGACGTCCGCTTCATGCTCCCCAAGGCGATCCGCCAGGCGATCGCCGCCTGAGCGCCGCACCGCTGCGCACCCTCCTCGTCTCCGACCTGCACCTCGGCGCCCGCGGCGGCCGGGCGGTGCTCGACGATCCGGGTTGCCTGCGGGCGCTCACCGAGGCAGTCTCGGGCGCGGACCGGCTGGTGCTGCTCGGCGCCGTGATCGAGCTGCGTGAGGCGCCGCTGCGCGACGTGCTCCCGGGCGCGCTGGCGGCGCTCGAGTCGCGCGCCGGGGCGCTGCCCGGCGAGTCGAGCGTGGTGCTGCTCGCCGGCAACCACGACCACGGGCTGCTCACCCCGTGGCGGCTCGCCCGCGATCCCGCGGTCGCGCTCGGCACGGCGTCGGCGGGTGCGGTGCGGCCGGGCGCGCCGCGCGCCTCGCTCGTGGCGGCGCTCGGCGCGGCGCGCACGACGGTGGCCTATCCGGG
>CAXTTD010000320.1:0-4370 GCA_964246945.1 uncultured Solirubrobacteraceae bacterium
CGGATCCGCGCTCAAAGCGCCTCCGGGCAAGTCGCAAGGGGCGGCCAACTACTAACTCGCGCTCACAGCGCATCGAACAAGACCGGCCTGCCCAGCCTGCATTCGCTCCCGGATGCCCCACGGCCCGGACGGTCGCACCGTACTCACCAACCCCGAAGCGCTCAACAGCTGCAACGGACCGGTCGGGAGACGCAGCGGCATCTACCGCGTTTCATACCGGATACCAACCCGATCGAGTCAAGCTTCTCGACGGTCAAGCTGCGCACCAAGGTCACCAAGGGCGCCGGCTCCAAGAAAGCCGCGTTGGCGATGGCCTACAAGCTGCTGGACGCCGCCCAGGAACGCTGGCGGCGCATCAACGGCCACGAGCTCGTCACCGACGTGCTCAACGGCGCGACGTTCACGGACGGAATCCGGGTCACCGACGACGACACCGACACGCAGGACGAGAAGGTCGCCGCCTAATCATTCTTCATTGCCAGATCCACAACACTTGACAATTGCTCGCTGAGCTGCGTAAGAGATTCTCGTCCTCGACGGTCATGGATGCTTCGCAGCAACGAGGCCCGACGTGCTGCTCTACGACAACGACATCACAGGCAACCGCTACAAGGTCCGCCTTCTGCTGACCCAGCTTGGGCTCGAGTTCGAACGCTATCCCGTCGACGTGTTTGATCGCTCAAACCGCGGTGAGATCCTGGGCGAGCTGAACCCCGGTCTTCGGGTGCCGACATTGATTCTGGATGACGGCCGGCCATGAGCCGAGTCAAACGCGATCCTCTGCTACTTGGCGCGCGGCACCGACCTGCTGCCCGACGCGCCCTACGAGCAAGCCCAGGCCCTGCAATGGCTCTTCTTCGAGCAGTACAGCCTTTGAGCCCAACATCGCAGTGGCTCGATTCTGGGCTCACGCAGGCGTCCGACCGGATGACGAGGAGCGAGAAGCGAAACTCGCGGCGGTAAAGCCGCGCTTGACGCGATGGACCGACCGACACCTGGGCTCCCGAGACTTCCTCGTCGCCGACCGCTACACCATCGCCGACATCGCGTTCTATGCCTACACGCACGTGGCGCACGAGGGAGGCCTCTCGCTGGACCCATACCCGTCGGTCCGCCAGTGGCTCACACGCGTCGCCGACCAGTCCGCGCACATCCCAATCACCGCCTGACCACCTCGACCGGAAACCGTCGAGACCCGGGCTACAGACCTCTTCCTCTACGAACAAGAAAGCGTCTGGCCGGACTGCTCCTCGAGGGCGGCCGGCCCAAAGCAGCAGCGATGACGCTCAGAGCCGGGTCGGCGACACGCGGAGGCGAGGCCGGTCGTCTGATCGGCCTCGTCGAGTGGGTCGGCAGACGGTCGTGCGGATCAATACCGCTGATGACATCGCAGAGGTAGCGAACTTGCGAGCGGGTAAACAAATGTGCTAAATATCTTAGGTCATGTCGACCGCTCATGCATATCGAGCTCTTGGGGATCCAACGCGGCGCGAGATTCTGCGTCTGCTGCGAGAGGGCGAGGCACCGGCCGGGGAGCTGGCAGCGCAGTTTGAGATGTCGTGGCCATCGGTCTCGCGCCATCTCAAGGTGCTGGAGGGTGCTGGTCTGGTTAGCTCGCAGCGTCGCGGCGGCAGCATCGTCTACTCGCTGCAGACGTCGGTGCTGCAGGACATCGCGGCCGAGTTGACCGAGATGGCCGGTGTCGGCCGGCCTTCCGACGCGAGAGTGGGCAAGACTCGCGCCAGGCGCCACCCGACCACTCCTCGCATGGAGAGTCATTGATGGCTGCAGGCGTACGCAGGTTCATCGCCGAGATCGCGGGGCTCTACCGGCAATTGTCGCCACGGGCACAACGAGTGGTGGTCGCTGTCTTGGCGATGGAGGCGGTGCTGGTCGTGGCCACCGAGCGCGACATTCAGCGCCGACCTGTTGATCGCATCCGCGGACCCAAGCTGCTGTGGCGGGTGATCGCCACCCAGAACGTTGTGGGACCAGCGGCATATTTCAGCGTCGGCCGCAGGCGCGATGTATGAGCAGCACGGCGGTCGGTGACATCGTCATGTTCGTACTGATCGCCGCGGCGGCGTGCTCGACTGGTTGGGTGCTGCACGACGCTCTCAGCCGCGGGCTTCCACGGCGTAAGGCGCTGACCTGGGCCGCGCTTCAGTGGATCGAGTTCCCGGTGTTCCTGTGGCTGTACTGCCGGATCAGGCCAAGAACCCGCCAGCGTCGAGCACACGACGGATCCACGGCCTGACGGACGGCATGACTCATGGTGCCGGCGTTCAGACTGGCTGTCACGGTGAAGGCTGCCGGCCCTCGCTGTTCAGAGCACCGCGCGATCCCGAGAGGACGTCGCGTGACGGCGAAAGTGCTCCTATCACGAACGATGAGGCGTCTGGCTGGACTTCTCCTTGAGCCGACAGGCTTGCAAGAGCGGCAGCCACACCGAGACAACCGGACCGGCGACGAAGCAGGTGCACCGCTCCTTGACGGCCGCCGCTTCTGCTTGCCGCGCAAAGCAAGACAGCCGGTGATAGGACCGTGGGCGCGTCCGTACGCCAAAGCGGGTCCAGCCGGATCACTGGCGCGGGGATTGTCCGACAGCGGGCATCGCCGCTGAGCTGACGGTCAGGTTAGGCTTCGCCCTCGACGATGGCCGTGCGAACTAGCGGAATCCGGCAGCCGAGCATCTGGGCAAGCGTCGTCAGCGACGACGCGTTGGTCTTGCGCGACTGGTTGTTTGGTCTCGGTTTTACCGAGGATCTGATGATTCCTGGAGAGGAGGACGGGCTCGTCCATCACTGCCAGTTGGATTGGCCTGAGGGCGGTCGGGTGTTGCTGTCCAGCACCGGAGAGCGCAGCACGCCCTGTCGGGCGGGCACCAGCTCGCTGCACGTCGTCACCTCTGATCCCGACTCTGTGATGGAGCGTGCGCTCAAGATCAGCGCCACCATCGTGCACCCATTGGTGGATCAGACCGACTATCCATCACGCGATTTCACCGTGGCTGACCCCGAGGGAAACCACTGGACCTTCGCTACATTCGCCGGGTAGCGAAACCCGCGCATTCCGGGGGTACCGCCGCCTGTGGCTCGGAATGATGCGGCGGATCAGCTTTCTCCCCGGGCGGGCCGAAGCGCGGCTGGTGGTTGTTTGCCCGGTTGGCTATCGCCCGGCTTTGATGGCTTTGCCGGGGTCGCGTAGGAGGGTTCTGGGATGGGCGGTGTGCGAGGACAGTCTCTGGCTGACCGTTGTGGGCGTCCTGGCGCAACTGGTAGGTTGCGCTTGTGCGAGTCGTTGTTGTTGCCGACATCCACGGAAACCTTCCGGCCCTGCGTGCCGTGCTGGCCGAGTTAGACGACGAGCAGGCCGACGTGCTTGTGGTGGTCGGCGACGTAATTGGTGGCACCTATCCACGCGAGGTGCTTGATCTCCTGGCTGGTCGTCCCGAGCGCCTGGTGTGGATTAGTGGCAACGCTGAACGTGAGGCGGTGGCGGCGTGGGACGGGGCGCCGACCACTGATGACGAGCCGGGGCGTGCCGCGGCGTGGAGCGCATCGGCGCTTGACCGAGCGTGGCGCGATGAGCTCGCTTCGTGGCCGATCTCGGTCACCGTGGACGGGGTCAGGTATTGCCATGGATCTCCTCGCCGCGATGACGAGGTGCTGACCAGCGCGACCCCGGACGCGGTCCTTCTCGAGGCCCTCGGAGACGTCAGCGAGCGAATTGTCGTGGGTGGCCACACCCATCAGCAGGTCATCCGCAACGTGACCGGAGGGCCGACCTACGTCAACGCGGGGAGCGTTGGGATGCCCTATGAGGGTCACCCCGGAACGTTCTGGTTGGTCGTCGATGACGGCGAGCCGCGGCTGCGCGAAACTCACTACGACGTTGGTGGTGCAGCTTCCGAGCTTCGCGCCTCGGACTTTCCCGACGTCGAGGGCCAGCTGGCCGAGTCGTTGCTTGAGCCAGTCGATCCTGAGTGGGTGGCCGCGTTCTTTGAGCACGCCGCTGGGCGAGGCCCCGATCCCGGCTCCCCGCCAGCTCAAAGCACCAGCTGAGGCACCGCCCAGCTCAGACGCTGCTCGGTCGCGGACGAGCAGGAAACTGTGACAGGAGCCCTCGCCAGGCCGACGGGTCGTGCTGCGGACCAGTACTTGATGAAAAGTCTGACGACGCGGGTGGCAAATCAGGGCCTAACAGATTGCGTGGTGCGCCCCTCCTCCTCGCCAGAAGCAGAAACGGCCCGGCAACCTCGCACACGTCATCACAGACCTGCGTTCACGAAGTACCGAGCACGTCGGCGGACTTCTGCTTCGCAGGCGCCGGGATCCGAAGCGGCGGCCGCGGGGTCGTGGCTGCCTTGG
>CAXTTD010000321.1:0-3652 GCA_964246945.1 uncultured Solirubrobacteraceae bacterium
CGCGGCCGCCGCTGCGGCCTGGCGCGCGTCGGCCTTTCTGGGAAACAGCCGCGCGAGGCCGTCGGCGAGCCGGCCGCCGTCGAGCGCGACGTCCGGCGCGGTGAGCCGAGCGCGCAGGGCGACCGCGACCGCGACCTCCTCGGCCCAGTAACGGTCGAGATACAGCCACGTGTCGCGCAGCCGCAGCGGCGCCACCGCGTCACCGGCCCCGGCCTCGGGCGCGACGAGCGACGACCCGGCCACCGCCGCCACCCACGCCTCCGGCGCGGGCCACCGCAGCGACTCGAGGTCGACGGGGTCCTCGGTGTCGACGGCGACCGTTGCGTGGATCCTTGCCAGGTCGACGAGCACGTGGCCGAGCCGGGGCGCCCGCACCGCGAGCGCGACCGCGAGCAGCACCCGCTCGTCGTCCTCCCCGGCGAGTGTTCCCAGCCGCCGGGCGACGTGGACATCGGCGGCCGACAGGACGCCCGCCCGGTTGAACTCGCGCAGCGCCCCGGAGGCCTCGAGCGCGAGACGGGCGTCGAACGGGTCGCGGTCCGCAGGCGCCTCCGCCGGGCCGGGAGCCCCGGTGCCGGGGACCGCGGTCACCCCACTCCCGCCTCAAGCGCGTCGCTGAGCGCGGCGGGCAGACCCGGGGGCGGGCGCCAGCTGAACACGCCGGGTACCGTGCCGTCGATGCCGGGGCCGCCGGTCATGCCGCGGACGAACAGGTAGGCGACCCCCGCGAGGTGCCGGTCAGGGTCGTAGTCGGGCACGCGCCAGCGCAGGAAGCGGTGCAGCGCCACGGTGTAGAGCAGCGCCTGCAGCGCATAGTGGTGGCGGTGCATCTCGGCGAGCAGCGCCGCGGGGCGGTAGTGGAAGGCGGTGAGCGGCTCCCCGGGCTCCCCGAGCCAGTTGGTCTTGTAGTCGAGCACCGCGTAGCGGTCCCCGCCGGCCCCGGGCACCCGCGCGACGAGGTCGAGCGAGCCGGTGAGGTAGCCACGAAAGCTGCGGCGCAGGAACGGGTCCGCGAGGCGGGCGGCGTAGCCCGCGAGCGGGTCGCCCGGTTCGAAATGATCGCTCAAGACCTCCGCGATCCGGTCCAGGGTGACCCAGCCGTCGGGGCGGTCGCCGCCGGCGAGCGGCAGCTCGAACCCGAGCTCGTCGAGCCGATCGGCGCGCGCGAGCTCGCGCAGCGCCCGGCCGGAGAGCGCATCCCCGAGGGGGGTGGCGATGACCGCGGCGAGGCCCTCCGCGACCCGGACGGCGTCGCCGATCTCGACCGCACGGCGCGCCCGCACCTCGGCGATCCGGGCGCGCAGCTCGCCGTCGAGATCACCGGCCGCGAAGTCGCTCGCCTCCATCACGCTGTGCACGAAGGTGCCGACGTCGGCACCGACCGGCATCTCGCCGAGCAGCGCGGGTGCGGCGAGCTCGGGCTCGGTCGTGCGCGCGCTCGCCGGCACCGGCTCCTCGGTCCCCGGCTCGTCGTCGATCAGCGGCGCCTCGGGCTCGGAGCCGACCGACGCCTCGTAGCTCGAGGCGGTGATGTCGGTGTAGGAGGTCCGCCGCCAGCGCAGGTCGAGCGAGCGCTCGAACCGCGACGCGGCGAGCTCGGCGACGTCAGTCGCCGGGGATGACCAGTGGTCCCCGAGCGCCGCCACCGCCCGCTCGACCGACACCGTGTGGGACGCGCGGTCGCGCAGCGCTTCGAGGCGGGCGAGCACCGCGGCGTCGCTCGGCGCCGCCTGACCATCGGTGGCCACCACGCCGTCGGCGTCGCGCGAGAACAGCAGGCGGGTGAGCGGCGAGTGGCGGGTGTTGGCCGACGCCGCCCACCATAGGACCACCTGGTGGCGCGCCCGAGTGAGCGCGACGTAGGCGAGGCGCAGCTCCTCGCCGCGCTGCTCGGTGACGAAGCGCCGCAGGTGACGCTGGTAGGCGGGGCCCTCGCGGGAGACGTCGAGCCGGCGCTCCTCGCCGTGCGCGGGGTCGTGGAAGTACACCGGGGGTTCCCGGAAGGGCGCCCAGCCCTGCCATAGAAACGGGGCGTAGACGATCCCGAACTCGGCCCCCTTGCTGCGGTGCACGGTGAGCACCTGGACGGCCGCATCGTCTGACTCGAGGCGCCGGGTGCGCTCGTCGTCGGCCGAGCCGCGTTCGGTCTCGCGGATGCGGGCCCGCAGCCACGCCGCGAGCGCGGTCGGGCCGAGCTGACCGGCGGTGGCGGCCCCGTGCAGCAGCTGACCGATGTGGCGCACGTCGGTGAGACGGCGCTCGCCGTCAGCGGCGGCGAGCATCCGCCCGGGCAGTCCCTCGCCGGCGACGATCGTTTCCAGCAGCGAGGCGACGCCGCGCGCGCGCAGAATCCGCGCCCATTCGTGCAGCCGCTGGTGGACCTCCTCCCAGGCGGCGCGCTCGGCCCCGTCCTCTCCGCCGACGGCGGCGGCGAGGCGCGGCGCCGACCAGCCGAGAAAGCAGGTGAGCGCCGCTGTGTGGGCGCGGGCGAGCGCCGAGGGACGCTCGAGCGCGAGCATCAGCACGAGCCACTCGCGGGCGCCGTCGGTGGCGAACACGCTGCCCGCACCGTTGACGACCGCCGGGACGCCGGCCTGCTCGAGCGCGTCGCGCACGAGGTCGGCCTGGTCATTGGTGCGCACGAGCACCGCGAGGTCGCCGGGCGCGACCGCGCGCTCGGCGAGCGTCGCCGCGGAGCCGAGCAGGGCGGCAGCGTCACCGGCGAGATCGCGAGCGATGAACGCTTCGGCGCTCGGCTTGTGGATCATGCCGTAGCGGTTGCACTCGACCTCGGGGCCGTCCCGGGAGACGACCCGGAAGCGCATCGGCGCGGGCGCCGGCGCGTCGTGCAGGCGCGATCGCTCGTGCCCGGCGGCGGCGCGCACGCGCCGGTAGACGATTCCGGCGTGTCCGAGCTGGGCGCCGTCGAACAGCGCGTCGTGGGCGTCGAGCAGCGCCTGGTCCGAGCGCCAATTGGTGAGCAGCGTCGCGCGCTCATCAGCGGCGGCGGTCGCTCGCAGGTACGCGTAGACGTCGGCGCCGCGGAAGGCGTAGATCGCCTGCTTGGGATCGGCGATGAGCACCAGGTGGGTGCCCGTCTGCGCGAACCCGCGCTCGAGGATCCGCCACTGCAGCGGGTCGGTGTCCTGGAACTCGTCGACGAGCACGACGTCGTAGCGCGAGCGCAGCCCGGCGCGGGCCGCCTCCGCGCCGGGACCCGACAGGGCCGCGTCCAGGCGGGTGACGAGGTCGTCGTAGCCCATCAGTCCGGCCCGGCGCTTGCGGGTCTCGAGCTCGGCGCGTCCGGCCCGCGCCAGGCGCGCCCGGGTGAGCGCCGCCGGCGCGCCACCGTCAGCCGCGTCCTCGGGGGTCACCACCGGCGCCGACAGGTCGCCGAGGGCGGTGCGCACGATCTGCTCGGCCTCCTGAAGCTCGAGGCTCGGGCGCTCCTCGCCGCGGAACCTGCGGACGTACAGGTCGCCGACGACCTCGGTGCGCAGATCGGAGAGGTCCTCGACGAAGCGCACGTCGCTCTCCAGGTCGCCGGCGATCCCGAGGCCGGTGAGCATCTCCTGACAGAAGGAATGGGTGGTCGCGATCGTCGCTCCGTCGAAGCCCGCGGCCCCCCGGGCGGGGGGGGGGGGGGGGGGCC
>CAXTTD010000321.1:3662-4358 GCA_964246945.1 uncultured Solirubrobacteraceae bacterium
GGCGTAGGCGGTCGCGGTGACGCGTCCCGTCGCCGTCGGCCAGCAGCGTGACAACGGGATCGGGGTGGTCGGTCGCCCCGGCGAGGACGGCGGCGACGCCGCGCTCGAGCTCGACGAGCCGCTCGCGGACGCGCTCGCGCAGCTCCCCGGTGGCGATCCGGGTGAAGGTGACGAGCAGCATCCGGTCGAGCGGGACCCCGGCCGCGACGTAGCGCGCGGTGAGCGTTGCGATCGTGTGGGTCTTGCCGGTGCCGGCGCTCGCCTCGAGGACGGTGACCCCCGACGGCAGCGGCCCGCACACATCGAATTCGCTTACCGAGACCATGTGCGCTCGTGCTCGAGCAGCGGGTCCCACAGCCGCCGCGCGTAGCGGCCCACCCGCGAGCGCTCCTCGCCGGCCCAGCCCGGCCCGGTCTCGTCGCCGCGTGGCGCCTCATCGGCGATCTGCGACAGCGACGGTGCTCCACCGAGCACGAGCCGGTGCTCGGGCTCGGCGTCCTCGCGGTCGAAGCCATAGTCGGCGTGCCACTCGGGCTCGGCGGCGGCCAGCCCGTCGCTCCCGGCATGGGCGGCCTGGGCCCACGCATGCGAGGTCCTGCAGAAGATCGGCAGCGGCGCGCGCATTCCGCGCGCGTACAGGTCGAGCAGCCGGGCGAGTTCGGCGAGCGCGCGTTCGCGCCGCGCGTCGGGGTCGCC
>CAXTTD010000322.1:0-4345 GCA_964246945.1 uncultured Solirubrobacteraceae bacterium
GTCCTCATCATCCTCGGCCTGCTCACCGTGCGCGGTGGGCTCGAGCCGGCCGTGGAGCCGCCGCCCGAGGCTCAGACCAGGTCGTCGTAGACGCCGGGGTGCCTCGCGATGTAGTCGACCACGAACGGGCACAGCGGGCGGACGTGCAGGCCGCGGGCGCGTGCGTCCGCCAGGGCCGTGCGGGTGAGCTCGGATGCGAAACCCTGGTGGCCATGGGCGGGGTCGACCTCGGCGTGGACGAGCGAGATCTCGCCGTCGCTGAGGTAGTAGGCAAGCAGGCCAACCGGCTCGCCGTCGCGCTCGAGCTCGTAACGGGAGCGCTCGGGGACGTTCCGGATCGTGACCTCTCCGCTCACGGCCGAGATGATTACCCGGGGCCGGGACCGAGCAATCACTTGTAGCGGGCGAGCGCCGCGTCCATTGCCGCGACGGGCTCGCGAAGCGCCTTGCCGTGGCCGAGCACGAGCACCTTCGGCGCGAGCGCCCGCAGTGCCCGTGCGGACTCGAGGTTGCGCGGCTTGTCGTAGGTGACGAAGCCCGGCAGCGGGAAGCGCCAGTACGGGCGGCTCGACACGGCGAGACCACCGATCGAGCTGTACACGTCGCCCGCGATCAGCGTCCGATCACGGGTGTCGAGGAAGGCGACGTGGCCGGGGGTGTGGCCGGGGCTGTCGATCACCTCGAGGGAGCCGACCCGGTCCCCGGCGTGCAGACGGACGTCGGGCGTGGTGGCGAGCGTCGGCCACGACCCGGTCGGCTTGCCCTCGACGACCTTCTCGCCGGCGTGGATCCGCGCGTCGGGCTCGCTCATCAGCACCTCGACCGCGTCGCCGAGGCTCGCCTTCAGCTCGTCGAGGGATCCGACGTGGTCGCCGTGGCCGTGGGTGAGCGCGATCCGCCGGATCGGGGCGCCGGCGGCGCGGGCGGCGGCGAGGATCTCCTCCCCGTTCTTCGCCAGCGTGGTGTCGACCAGCGTGAGCCCGTCGTCCTCGCGGACGAGATAGGCGTTCATCAAGCCGTAGCGGGTGAGCTGGGTGAGGGTGTCGGTGACCGGGGTGCGCTTCATGCTCACGAGTGTCGCAGCGTTGCCGGTGCGACGCGTGGTGGCGGATGGCTAGGATCGCGCGGTCTGCGATTGTGGAGGGAGGCGAGGCGGTGAACATCACGCACGGGCGAGCGGGTCTGGTGGCGGTCGCCGTCGCCGTCGCCGTTGCCCTCGGGCTCGGGCTCGCCGGTTGCGGGGGCAGCTCGCCGACGCCGCAGGCGCGACTCTCGAGCTACCTCTCGGCCTGGGAGCGCGGCGACTGGCCCGCGATGGCCGCGCAGGTCGCCGACCCGCCGGCGGACTTCCGGTCGGTGAACGCCCGGTTCTTCGCGGCGCTCGGGGTCAGGCAGGCGGTGTTCCTCGCCGGCGTGGTGAGCTCCGGAAAGGGGACGCACGCTGGGACGGCGAGCGCCCGGGTCACCGCGCGCTACGTGCTGCCCCACGTCGGCACCTGGCAGCCGACGAGCACCGTGCGGCTCGTCAAGCGCCACGGCACGTGGAAGGTGCGGTGGTCACCGGCCACCATCGACGCCGCGCTCGACGCCGGCGAGCGGATCGCGGTCAACCGTGTGTGGCCGGCGCGCGCGCCGATCCTCGGGGCCGGTGGTCGTCCGCTCACCCGCAGCGGAGCCTCGGTGAGCGTCGGCGTCGAGGGTAGCCGCATCAAGCACGCCGCGGCGGTCCGCGCCGACCTGATCGCCGCCGGGGCGCCGAGCTCCGCGGTCACCCGGGCGCTCGCCGCGGCCAAGGCGAGCCCCGGGGACTTCGAGGCGGTGTTCACCGTCTCACAGGCGCGCTTCGCGCAGCTGCGCCGGACGAGCGGCCCGGGCAACGTCTACAACGTCCCGGGGACGTTGTTCGAGGCCACCTCGCAGACCACCGCGATCACCCCGCAGCTCGCCGACCACGTCGTCGGGACGCTCGGCCCCATCACCGCCCAGGAGCTGAAGTCGCTCGGCTACCCCTACGACGCCTCGAGCGTCGTCGGGCAGAGTGGCCTTGAGCAGAGTCAGGAGAAGACCCTCGCCGGGACGCCGAGCACCCACATCGACGTCGAGGACTCCGGCGGTAACCCGGTGACGCGCCTGGCCACCTACCCCGGCCACGCCGGCCACGCAGTGCGCACGACCATCGACCCGACGGTGCAGCGGACCGCCGAGGCGGCGCTCGCGGACGCGAGCCATCCCAACGTCGCCATGGTCGCCCTGCGCGCGGCCACCGGCCAGGTGCTCGCGATCGTCTCCGACCCGCTGTCGACCTACGACACGGCGCTCGAGGGCGCCTACCCGCCGGGCTCGACGTTCAAGGTGCTCACCTCCACGGCGCTGTTCCGCAAGGGGCTCACCCCCGCCTCGCCGGCGAGCTGCCCGTCGACGATCTCGGTCGACGGCGAGTCGTTCCACAACGCCGGCGACGAGGCGCCGACGCCGACCGTGACCCAGGCGTTCATCGAGTCCTGCAACACCGCGTTCATCGGCCTCGCGGTCCATCACCTCACGCGCGCGGACTTCCCGGCCGCGGCGGCGCTGTACGGCCTCAACGGGAGCCCCCACCTCGGCCTGCCCGCGTTCTACGCCAACGTGCCCGCGCCGAGCAGACCCACCGCGCTCGCCGCCGACGCGATCGGCCAGGGCAACATCACCTTCTCCACGCTCGGCATGGCGAGCGTCGCCGCCGCCGTCGAGACCGGCGTGGTGCGCACCCCGACGCTCGTCTCGGGCGAGTCGGGCGCCGGCGTCCGGGTTAGGTCCCTGCCGGCGGCGGTGGTCGACGGGCTGCGCCCGATGATGGCCGGCGTCGTGGAGAGCGGGACGGCGGCGGGCACCGGACTGCCCGCCGGCACCCACGCGAAGACCGGCACCGCCGAGTACGGGCCCGGGCCCGAGGCAGACCAGAAGATCGATGGGTGGCTGATGGGCTACAGCCGCGGGATCGCGTTCGCGATCGTCACCCACGACACCGGCGGGGCCGACGGCGGGCCGATCGACGGCCCGCTGATCGCGCACTTCCTCTCCGCGCTCAGGCAGTAGTCCGCGGGGTCCGTCGAGCCTGCCTCGTGGGGTCCGTCGGGTCTGCCTCGTGGGCTACGTCGGCGGTACCTCATGGGGTTTACGCAGTCCCCGGGGCGGGTGTCATCCCCGTATGAGCGAATACGAGATCTCCTGGTTCTCGGCGCTGTGCGACGACGACTACGAGTTCCTTGGCGTCCCCGACCGGGCGCTCGAGTCGAGCTGGGCCCACTGCCGCGACATCGCCCTCGCCGCCGCCACCGGCGGCTACGACAACCTACTGCTGCCCTCGGGGTACGCGATGGGCATTGACTCGGTGGCGTTCGCGGCCGGGGTGGCGCCGTTGCTGGCGCACATGCAGTTGCTGCTCGCGGTCCGCATGGGCGAGATGTGGCCGCCCCAGCTCGCTCGCCAGATCGCCACCGTGGATGAGATCCTCGGCGGCCGGCTCACCGTGAACATCATCTCATCCGACCTGCCCGGCGAGACGCTCGAGTCCGCGCCCCGCTACCGCCGCACGCTCGAGATCATGCAGATCCTGCGCACGCTGCTCGACGGGGAGCGGGTCGACTTCTCGGGGGACTTCTTCTCGCTGGCGCTCGACCCGCCGCGGGTGCGGCCGGCCGGTGGCTGCCCGCCGTTCTACTTCGGCGGTCTCTCCGATAACGCCAAGGAGGTCGCCGCGGCCGCAGCCGACGTGTTCCTCATGTGGCCGGACACGCTCGACGGGGTGGCGGCGACGATCGCCGACGTCCGCGCGCGGGCGGCAGCCCACGGGCGCGAGCTGCGCTTCGGCTACCGCGCCCACGTGATCGTCCGCGAGACCGAGGCCGAGGCCCGAACGGCCGCCCGGCGGCTCATCTCCCGCCTGGAGGGCGACGCCGGTGAGGTGATCCGGGCCCGTTCCCTGGACACCACCTCCCGCGGCAACGCCCGCCAGGCGGAGATGCGCGAGGCGTCCGCCGAGGACGAGGGCTTCATCGAGCCCGGGTTGTGGACCGGCATCGGCCGCGCCCGCTCGGGTGCCGGCGCCGCGATCGTCGGCGACCCCGACCAGGTCCTCGCCAAGCTCCGCGCCTACCGCGAGCTCGGGCTCGAGGCGTTCATCCTCTCCGGATATCCCCACATCGCCGAGGCCGACCTGTTCGCCCGCCACGTGCTGCCCCAGCTCGACCACGGGCCGCTGTTCCCCGCGGGGCGGGTGAGGTGACCGCGGCCACCTGAGCGGTGGTCTCGCGCTGAGCTCCCGCCTGAAGCGGGGGTCCGGCCCTGGACGGGGTCCGGCGTGGGC
>CAXTTD010000323.1:0-2559 GCA_964246945.1 uncultured Solirubrobacteraceae bacterium
GGACAGGGCCCCACCCGCCCCACCGCCGAACAGCGACATCTGGGGGGCGACGTCGGCCGCGACCGGCTGGAAGTCAGGAGCGGGCAGCCGTTCGCTGGCACGGCGCTCAGCGGGCTCCTCGAGCGCGCCCGGATCGATCTCCCCGGGCCGGCGCAGGGCGCGGCGCACCTCCTGCTCAATCGTGGCTGCGTGGTCGCGCAGCACCGGGTCGGCCGGTACGTAGAGCCAGCTGGGCTCCAGCGGGCGGTCGGGGATGGTGCGGACGAAGCGGCCCACGATCTGGCGGAAGATGAGCGGCGTCTTGGCCGCCGTCGCGTACACCCCGACGCGCAGCCGCGGGATGTCGACCCCCTCGGAGACCATGTTCACGGCCACGATCCACGGATCGCTCGAGGAGCGGAACGCGGACAGCTTCGCCGCCGCCCGCGCCTCGGCGTGCAGCACCACGACCGGCGCGCGGCCGGTCGCCTCGCGCAGCAGCTTGGCGATCTGCCGGGCGTGCTCGGAGTCGGCGGCGACCACGAGCCCCGCGGCGTCGCGGTGGCCGTCCTGGCGCACGGTGCGCAGCCGCGCGTCCGCCTCGCGCAGGATCCGCGGCAGCCCGTCGGGCAGCTCGGTGGAGATCGCCGTGCGGTAGCGGCGGCTCGCCTCGCGCGTGGAGAGCACCGTGTCGAACCCCGACTCGATCACGTCGTCGCCGCTGCGCCACGACAGCACGCCGTCGTAGGCAACGAAGCTCACCGGTCGGCACACCCCGTCGGCGACCGCCTCGGCGAACGTGTAGGCGACGTCGGGCTCGGCGATCCCCTCGGCGTCGTAGCTCACGCCCGGGATCGGCGTCGCGTCGGAGCGGAACGGCGTGCCGGAGAGCAGCAGCCAACGGACATCCGGCCGCCCTCCGAACGCGGTCGTGAAGGCGACACCCCACGTGAGATCCTCCCCGAGATGATGGGCCTCGTCGGCGATGAGCAGCGTACGCCGGGGCAGCCGGGGCGCGCCCCAGCTTCTCGGCGCTCGGGAGATCCGGGCGTAGGTGACCGACACGCCGTGGAAGCCGGCCGGTGGGGCCGGTGAGTCGGCGTCGGGTGCGAGGTCGATCCCCAGCTCGTGCGCCGCGTGCGCCCACTGGCGGGTGAGCGGCGCGGTCGGGCAGGCGACCACCACCGCTCCGATCGCTCCGGCGGCGAGCTGCGCACGGGCGAACTCAAGCGCCGGACGGGTCTTGCCGGCCCCTGGGGCGGCGGAGATGAGCAGCGGCTCGGTGCGGCGCGCGTCCTGCGCCCATTCGTGGAGCGCGCCCATCGCGCGTTGCTGCCACGGGCGCAGGGGATGGCGGTTGGTGGGGCGGCGCAGGGCAGGCATCGGGCCGGTCATGGTGCCCGACCGATCGGACGGATGCGCTCGCCCTGTCCGGAGACGCGGGCGCCGCAGGTTCACCCCTTATGTCGCGACGATGCGCCGCCGGGTGTGCGAACATATGTTCTGATGATCGTGTGCGTCCTCGCTCCTCGCTTCGCCCTCGCCACCGCCGCGGGTGATCGCGCCGAGCTGCTGCGCGGTCCGGTTGCGCTCGCGCCCGAGCCGGGCGGCGTGCAGCAGGTGGGGGAGGTCTCGCTCGCCGCCGAGGCGTTCGGGATCCATCCCGGGATGCGGCTCGGCGAGGCGCTCTCGCGCTGTCCGGATCTCACCCTGGTCGCGCCCGACCCGGCGGGCGCCGCCGAGCGCTGGGAGCGACAGCTGCTCCGCCTGGAGTCGATCGGGGCGGGCGTCGCCTCCGAGCGGCCGGGGCTCGTGTGCTTTGACGCCCGCGGCCTGCTGCGGCTGCACGGAGGCCTCGACGGGGTGCTGCGGGCAGCCCGGGATGTCCTGCGCGCCCCCGTCCGCCTCGGGGTCGCGCCGACGCGCTTCGCGGCGGTGGCCGCCGCCACCCGGGCGCGGCCGCGGCGTCCGGAGGTCGTCGGGGGAGGGACGACGGCGGGCGATGCGGGGCGACGCCTCGCGCGGGAGTACCTCGGTCCGCTGCCGGTCGCGCTGCTGCGCTCTCGCCAGGCGCTCGCCGCGCTGCCCGAGGCGCTCGAGCGGCTCGGGGTGGAGACCCTCGGGGAGCTCGCTGCATTGCCCGCCGCGGCGGTCGCCGATCGCTTCGGCCGTCCGGGTCTCGCCGCCCCCCACCGCGCCCGGGGCGGGGACGACCCGCTGCGGGCGCGGGTGGCCGGCGAGGTCCTGCGCGAATCGCTCGATCTCTCCGACGCCGCCTCCGGCACTCAGCTCGAGCGCGGCCTCGGGCTGCTCGTCGACCGTCTGCTCGCCCGGCGCGAGCGAGGGGTGCGGACGCTGCGCGCGGTGGTGATCTCGGCGGCGCTCGTCGAGCGGGGCGGAACCTGGCGCCGGCAGATCGTCTTCCGCGAGGCGCTCGCCGATCCGGTGCGGATGCGCCTCGCCCTCACCCCGCGCCTGTCCGAGCGGCCCGCTCCGGCCGAGCGGTTGACGCTCGCGGTCGAGCGCTTCGGCCCGCCCGCCGCCGATCAGCGCGCGCTGCTCGAGGACCCGGCGGCCGCC
>CAXTTD010000323.1:2569-4335 GCA_964246945.1 uncultured Solirubrobacteraceae bacterium
GGCCGCCCGGGCATCCCGCCTGCGCGAGGCCATCGGACAGGCGCGGGCGGCCGCCGGCCCCGCCTCGGCGATGCGCGTGCTCGAGATCGACCCCGAATCCCGCGTACCCGAGCGGCGGGCGGTGCTCACTCCGTTCGAGGGATGATCGTGTTACACCAACACTGTGTATTTCTTACACAGCGAGCGTGTAATCCTCGGCGAGCGGTGATGAGCGACGTGCGGTCAGCCGAGCGGGTCCAGGCGGCGCAGGTACTCCCGCAACAGCGGGTTGACGATGCGCCAGTCCCCGCGACCGAGGTGCTCGACGACGCCCGCCCGCTCCAGGCGCTTGAGCACGCGGTCGCGGATCGCGGGCGGGAGCCGGCGTGGCGGAGACTGCCCGAGGGCCACGGTGCGCGCGACGAGCAGCGCATTCTTGTGCGAGCGTCGGATCTGCTCCACGGTCTGCTCCATCGTCGGCAGGTCGCCGTTCAGTGCCGCCTGGTAGCCGAGCTGCACCATGTCGAGGTCGATCATCCGCTGGGCGAGCTGGACCGAGACGAGGTGGGTCTGCTGTGCGACGCGCATGGTCGCCCGGGGATGGCCATCGCCCAGCGCGATGATCCTCAGCAGGGCGGCGGCGGCGATCGTGCACTCATCGGCGGCGAAGCGCTCGGTGAGCCCCACTCGCCAGTCGGCCTCCGGGATCGGTCGCAGCGTGTGAAAGCTCCCGAATCCGCTGAAGGCCCGCTGCTGAGGGCCGAACAGGTCACGCATCACATGCTCGAGGCTGCCGGCGAACAGGAAGCTCACGTTCGGGCTGCGCTGGAACACCGCGCGCATGCGCTTGGTGAGCGCGTCGGGATCACCGTAGGGATGGCGTTCGCTGGCGAGCTCCTGGAACTCGTCGAGGAACAGAACGAGACGACGGCCGTCGGCGGCGGCGACGCGCTCGGGCAGCTCGAGCGCGAGGTCGAGTGCCCGCTGAGGGTCCTGAGCGGCCCATCCGGGGGTGATCGCAACCTCGAGTGCCTCGCCGAGCTGGCCCTGGAGCTTGAGCACCGCGGACGCCTGGGCGGTGGTGAGCGCTGCGTGGCCGAGCTCGCGTGCGCGACGGACGAGCCGGTGGGCCGTGGAACGGTTGGCGATCACGCTGAGCACCAGCGCCTCGGCGAACTCCGCCGCGTCGCCGATGCGGAAGAGGTCGAGCGCGGCGACGTAGCACCCCCGTCGCCGGCACCGGTTCAGGGCGGCCTCGCAGACGCTCGTCTTGCCGGTGCGCCGCGGGCCCGCCATCACGAGATTGGTGGCTCCGAGCAGCGCCGCGGTGACGTCGCGCATGTCGTCCGCGCGTCCGATCAGCTGGCTGGCCGGGATCGGGATGTCGGTGGGAAACAGATCCCCGCTCGCCTGACGCGCGGATGCCATCCTCACATCTTACACGTTTAGTACGTAATTACTCTACAGGAAATGTATATTCATGTCCGGTCCGCGCCGTCTCGCCGCTCCCACCCGCGTCCGCGTCCGCGCCGACGAGCGCGGTCGCCCGCTGGCCGTCGGCGACCGCGCCGTCGAGGCGGTGCGCGAGTCGTGGCTGGTCGAGGACCGTTGGTGGACGGCGCGGCCGCTGCGCCGGCGCTATTGGGAGGTCGTCACCACCGACGGGCGTGACGAGGTCGTGTTCCGCGACCTGGGCAGCGGACGCTGGTGGCGTCAGCGAGGCTGAGCCGGCACGTCAACCTCCTGGCTACCCGGTGGCTGTCGGCTGGGGCGGGGCGGGGATTCGG
>CAXTTD010000324.1:0-4329 GCA_964246945.1 uncultured Solirubrobacteraceae bacterium
ACCCGGGAGGCCACCACCCAGCCCGCGCCTGCTCCGCTGTCGCCCGCTCCCCGGCCGTCCGCCCGGGAGGCCACCACCCAGCCCGCGCCGGGGTCACGACCGCGCGGACAGCGCGCGCGGGACCGGCCGCTGCCCGACCACCTGCCCCCACCCGCAGAGAGCCGCTCGGAGGCGCGCAACGCCGAGGTCCGGGCGATGCTGCGCCCTTACGCGCCGGGTGAGCGGCCAGCGATCGTGATCGTGAGCGTGGCCATCTCGGCGGCGCTCGCGCTCGCCAACCTCATCTCGTGGCTCGCCGGGGTGAAGATCGGCAGCAGCCATCCTGCGGCCGCCGGAATCTTCGTGTTCGCCGGGGTGCTGCTCGCCTGCGCCGGCGGCCTGTGGCAGATGCGCGCCGGCGCGGTGCTCGGCTTCATGTCGCTGATGGCGATCATCGCGATCCTGTTCACGCTGTTCCTCATCGAGGCCTCCAACGTGCCGAGCGCGCTCGTCGCGGTCGCGATCATCGGGGTGAGCGGCTACCTGTTCTTCAAGCTCGTGCGGGTGCTGAGCCGGCTGCAGATGCCGCGCGAGGGATAGCCCTCACCACGGCACCTCACCCTCGCGATCGATGAACGTGCCAGTCTGCCCCTCGGGGCCGAGGCTCGCCATGGCGACGATCGCGTCGGTGCCCTCCTGAACCGTCTGGTGGCCGCTGTTGTGGTTGAGGTCGGTGGCGGTGTAGCCGGGATCGACGACGTTGACGCGGATGTCCGGGTACGCCTTGGCGTACTGCGTGGTGATCATGTTCAACGCCGCCTTCGAGGAGCAGTAGGCGACCGAGGTGACCGTCGACTCGACGCGCTCGGGGTCGCGAACCCGCGTCTCGGAGCCGAGGCCGCTCGACACGTTGACGATGGCCGGAGCGGATGAGTGCTCGAGCAGCTGGATGAACGCCTGGGTGACCCGCACCGGCCCGAGCACGTTCGCGGCGTAGACCTCCTCGACGTCCGCGGCGGACAGCTCGCCGATCGGCCCGTAGGCACCGGCGATGCCGGCGTTGTTGATCAGCACGTCGAGCCCCGTCTCGGCCTGCACCGTGGCGGCAGCGGCGGCGACGCTCGCCTCGCTGGTCACGTCGAGCTGCACGAATCGCGCCCCCAGCTCCTCGGCGGCCCGTCGACCGCGCTCGGCGTCCCGGGCGGCGATCCAGACGTCGTGCCCGGCGGCCCGCAGACGTCGCGCGGTCTCGTAGCCGAGACCCTTGTTGGCTCCGGTGATGAGTGTCGTGGTCATACGTCCATGATGACGCCGTCCAGCGAGCCCGCGAGCACCTCGGCGGCCCGCGCGCACTGCTCGGCGCTCACGTCGAGGTGGGTCACCGCCCGGACGGTCCGGGGACCGAAGGCGCTCACCAGCACTCCGCGCTCGCGCACCGCGGCGACGAGCCTCGCCGCGTCAGGGAGGTCCGGCGCGAGGTCGAGGACGACGATGTTCGTCGGACCCGGCCGCAGCGACACCCCCGGCACCGCCGTGAGCCGGTTCGCGATCAGCGCCGCGTTCGTGTGGTCCTCGGCGAGGCGGTCGACGTGGTGGGCGAGGGCGTAGCTGCCCGCGGCGGCGAGAAATCCCGACTGGCGCATCGCGCCGCCGAGCATCCGGCGCTGGCGGCGCAGCGTCTCGATGTCACGCGCCCGGCCGGCCATCACCGACCCGCCGGGGCAGCCGAGCCCCTTGGAGAGGGCGATCCACGCGAGGTCGAAGGGCGCGGCGAGGTCGCGGGGGGACTCGCCGCACGCCACCGCGGCGTTGAGCAGCCGCGCGCCGTCGAGCAGGGTGGCAAGGCCGAGCTCCCGGGCGCAGGCGCCCACCGCCTCGAGCTGGGTCCGCGACCACACCACGCCGCCCATCCGGTTCTGGGTGTTCTCGACCGCGACGAGCGTCGTGGGCGGATGCAGCAGGGCCGGCCCGGGCACCTTCACCGCCGCTTGCAGCTCGTCGACCGAGAAGCGGCCGTCGCGCCCGACGGTGGTGAGCTGGACGCCGCTGTTGGCGCCGGCGCCGCCCGCCTCGTGCCAGCCGAGGTGGCTCTCGACACCGACGATCGCCTCGTCGCCCGGACGGCAGAACAGGCGCAGCGCGAGCTGGTTGGCCATCGTCCCGCTCGGCACCAGCAGCGCCGCCTCCTTGCCGAGCAGCGTCGCCACCTCGTCCTGGAGGCGGTTGACGCTCGGGTCCTCGCCGTACTGGTCGTCGCCGACCTCGGCCTCGGCGATCGCCTGGCGCATCCCGGGGGTCGGGCGCGTGACGGTGTCCGAGCGCAGGTCGATCAGGGTCGTCTCAGACATCCTGTGGTCACGCTACCAACCGTCTGCCGGCCGACTGCAGCGCACATGGATACGCTCAATCGACCATGCCCGAATCCGCTTATGACACCGTTGTGATCGGCTCCGGACCCGGCGGCTACGTCGCCGCGATCCGCGCCGCTCAGCTGGGAATGAAGACCGCCGTGATCGAGAAGGACCTGGTCGGCGGTCGCTGCCTGAACTACGCCTGCATCCCCGCCAAGGCCGTGCTGCGAGTCGCCGACGTCCTGTCGGAGATCCGCGAGGCCGGCGACTTCGGGATTAAGGTCGGGGCGCCGGAGGTCGACTACGCCGGCGTCGCCGAGCGCCGCACCAAGGTCATCAAGACCCTCACCGGCGGTGTCGCCGGGCTGATGAAGAAGAACCAGATCGACGTGATCGAAGGCACCGGCTCACTCGCCGGGTCCGGCAAGGTGATCGTCAACGACGGCGACACCATCGACGCGAAGACGATCATCCTCGCCACCGGCTCGATCCCCAAGACGCTGCCCGGCGCGGTGTTCGGTGGCCACGTGATCGGCACCGAGGAGGCGTGGGCGCTCGATGAGCTCCCGAGCTCGATGGCGGTCGTCGGCGCCGGCGCCTCGGGCGCTGAGATCGCCTCCGCGTACGCGCGGCTCGGCGTCGAGGTACTGCTGTTCGAGGCACTCGGCCGGGTGCTGCCGACCGAGGATGCGGACATCTCGAAGCTCGTCGAGCGCGGCCTCAAGAAGCAGGGCATGACCATCCACACCGACACCAAGGTGCAGGACATCGAGACGCTCGAGGGGTCGGTGAAGTTCACCTACACCGGCGCCGAGGGCGAGGTCGACTGGCTCGTGATCGCCGCCGGCCGCGGCCCCGACGTCGAGGGGCTCGGACTCGACGCCGCGGGCGTCGAACTCGACGACCGTGGCCTGATCGCGGTCGACCCCACGATGAAGACGAACGTCCCCGGCGTGTACGCGATCGGCGACCTCGTGCACGGTCCGGCGCTCGCCCACAAGGCCTCGGATGAGGGCGTGATCGCGATCGAGGACGCCGCCGGCATGGACACCCATCCGATCGAGTACATCGACATTCCGCGGGCGACGTTCTGCACCCCGAACGTCGCATCGTTCGGCCTCACCGAACAGCAGGCCCGCGACGCCGGCCACGACGTCACCGTCGGCAAGGTCCAGTACGGAGCGGTCGGCGCGGGTACCGTGTACGGCGACCGCACGGGCCTGGTGAAGATCGTCGGCGACACGAAGTACGGCGAGCTGCTCGGCGGTCACATCGTGGGCGCCAAGTCCACGGAGATGATCCAGGAGCTCGTCAACGCGAAATCGCTGGAGGGCGGCTACCCCGAGCTCGCCCATCTCGTCCACGGCCACCCGACGATGTCCGAGGCCGTGATGGAGGCCGCGCGCGCGGCCGACGGCTGGCTCGTCCACGGCTAGAGCTCAAGGCCCCGCGATGACGCTCGAGGTCGTCTCCTCCGACGAAACCCCGGCCGGGGGGACGGACTCGGACATCGGGGCGAGGTTCTTCTATGACCTCGGCAACCCCGACTGCTATCTCGTCGCCGAGCGGATCCGCGGCGAGCTGCCGGTGATCTGCGACTGGGTGCCGGTGCACGCAGCGGCGCTCGAGCTGGCGGCCGACCCACCGCCGGACACGGAGGCCCTCGCCGCGCGGATCGACGCCCAGGAACTGCTCGCGCTGCGGCTGCCATCGAGGTGGCCGCCCGACACCGAGCTCGCGATGCGGGTGGCGACCTACGCGAAGGGCGCCGGCAAGTCAATCGCGTTCTCGCTCGCCGCGTTCCGCCAGGCGTTCGCGGGCGGCCGGGACCTCTCGGATGAGGGGACGGTGCTGCTCGCGGCCGCCGCGTGCGAGATGCATCCGACCGCGGTGCTCAAGGGCGCATCGCTGCGCTCCACCGACCGCGCGCTCGCGCGGGCCGGAGCGCAGGCGCGGGCGGCCGGCGAGAGCGGCACCAGGTCCCGCTCGATCGCGATCG
>CAXTTD010000325.1:0-4318 GCA_964246945.1 uncultured Solirubrobacteraceae bacterium
CGCCCCCTTTTGCGTGCTCGACGAAGTGGATGCGCCGCTGGATGAGACCAACGTAGGCAGGTATGCGAAGCTGATCAGCGAGATGAGCGCGAATACGCAGTTCATCGCGATCACGCACAGCCGCAGGACGATGCAGCAGGCGGATGTGATTTACGGGGTGACGATGCAGGAGCCGGGGGTAAGCAAGATTGTAAGCGTGAGCCTTGGGCAGGGGAATCGCAGCCAGGAGCGCGAGCGGCGCGTGGCTTAGGGCGAATCGCCGCCGGCCCAATGCCGTTGCGAAGAGCTTTTCCTTGTGAAAGAGCCGCAGCAATTGCCTGAGGTTGCTGCGGCCTGGGAGTGCAGTGCTGAAGCGCGGACCGTCAGGACTGCTTGAGCCAGCGGCGGCGGGCAGCGCGGACGCTGGGGAGCGAGGGGGAGCGGCCGCTCGGGGTGTTCGGCCGGGTTCCGGTGTCCGAGGCGGCGATCCTCGGGGGGCTGATTGCGGCGGTGGTGGGGTTTGTGCGCGGCGACCATCTCGCGATCGTCGTCGGCCTCGTCATCTGCGGGCTCGGGGTGATGGAGGTCGCGGGCCGCGAGCACCTCTCCGGGTTCCGCTCCCACAGCGCGCTGCTCGCGGGGATCCCCACGGTCGGGATCGAGGTGGGGGTCGTCGCGCTGTTTGGCGATCCGGGCGACCGGGGGTTGCTGCTGCTCGTCGTCGTCCCGGTGTTCGCGCTGTTCTTCTGGGCGCTGCGCCACCGCTTCCAGATCGCGCGCCAGGCTCGGGTCGCCGCCACCGCACGAGGCGGGGCGCCGTCAGGCGTCAGCTCACGTTGAGGCGGTCGACGTAGGGTTCGAGGTCCTCGTCGGGTCCCTGTGTCGCGTCCGGAGGCTCGCCGGGCAGCGCCAGCGTGAAGATCGCTCCGCCTCCCGGCGCGTTGGCCACTGAGGCGGTGCCGCCGTGCTGCTCGGTGACCTGGCGCACGATGGCGAGGCCGAGGCCTGAGCCCTGGCTGCCGCGGGAGTTCGTGCCGCGGAAGAAACGATCGAACAGGTAGGGCAGGTCCTCCGGCTCGACGCCCCCGCCGTGGTCACGCACGGTGATCCCCTCGAGGCCGGCGCTCACCTCGACCACGCCACCGGGTGGTGAGTGTCGGGTCGCGTTGTCGAGCAGGTTGTTCACCGCGCGTTCCAGGCGCTCGGGCACGCCGTCGATCTGTGCCGGCTCGAGCGCGGCGGTGAACGTGATCCCCGGGGCGTTGCGCCGCGCCCGGTCCAGGCAGGCGGCGACGATTCCGTCAAGGCGCACGTCGTCGGCCTGGGCGCCGGGCTGATCGCCGCGGGCGAGCTCGATCAGGTCATTGACGAGCGCCGAGAGCTCCTCGGACTGCTCGACCACGTCGGTGAGCATCGCCTGGCGCTCCGCAGAGTCGAGGTCCGGGGTGAGGAGCAGGATCTCGATGTTCGTGCGCAGGCTGGTCACCGGCGTGCGCAGCTCGTGGGAGGCGTCGGCGACGAGCTGGCGCTGAGCGCGCACCGAATCGTCGAGGGCGTCGCGCGAGCGCTGCAGGCGGTCGAGCATTGCGTTGAAGCGGGTGGCGAGCTGGCCGACCTCGTCGTCGGCGTGAACCCGCAGGCGCTGGGAGAGGTCGTCGGTCTCGCCGATGTGCTCGGCGGTGGCGGCGACCTCGTTGAGGGGGCGCAGCACCCGGCGGGAGGCGATCCGGCCGAGCATGCCCGCGACGAACACCCCGCCGAGGAGGACGAGGAACAGGATGAGGCGCAGATCGCGCAGGACGGAGTCGACGGAGTTGAGGGGGCGGGCGAGCTCCAGGGCGGCGGCGACGCCATCCGACTGGACGGGAAACGTGAGAACGCGCAGGTGGCTGTCGCCGATTGTGACGTCAGTGAGCGACACCCCTCGGCCACTGCGTGCGATCTGTGCGTCCCTGGCGGTGACCTTGATCGTGAGGTTGCCCACGACCGTGTGCGCGCCGCCATTGGCGAAGGACACCTGCGCATAGGGTGCCGGGCCTCCGGCGCTGGCCGCGATGCCCGGCACCGCCTGCTGAACCGTATCGGTGCGCTCGATCGCCGCCTGCTGGGCCCGTAACGAGTCGTCGACCGACCCGAACAGCTGACTCCGCACGACCAGGTAGCAGACGACGACCGCGATGAGGATCGCGACCCCGACGGTGGCGGCGGCGATGATCGACAGGCGCCTGCGCAGTGCCACGGCCCGGCCCCGCCGCTCGCTCAGTCCCGCAGCACGTAGCCGACGCCGCGGACCGTGTGCAGCAGGCGGGACTCGCCGCCCTCCTCGGTCTTGCGCCGCAGGTAGCCCATGTAGACGCCGAGCGCGTTGGAGGTCGGACCGAAGTCGTAGCCCCACACATTCTCGAAGATGGTCGAGCGGGTGAGCACCTGCCGGGGGTGGCGTAGGAACAGCTCGAGCAGCAGGAACTCGGTCTTGGAGAGCTCGATGGTGCGCTCGCCGCGGTGGACCTCGTGGGCGATCGGGTCGAGCGTGAGGTCGGCGTAGCTGAGGACCTCGCCCTCGCCGGCGCCTTCGCCGGAGCGGCGCAGCAGCGCCCGCAGCCGGGCCTGGAGCTCGCGCAGCGCGAACGGCTTGACCAGGTAGTCGTCGGCGCCGATGTCGAGGCCCTCGACGCGATCGTCTATCGCGTCGCGCGCGGTGAGGATGAGCACCGGGGTGCGATCGCCGCCCTGTCGCATCCTCCGACACACCTCAAGACCGTCGAGCTTGGGCATCATCACGTCGAGGATCACCGCGTCGGCAGGATGGCTGGCGAGCTGATCGAGCGCCTCCTCGCCGTCGCCGGCCAGGGTCACGTCGTGGTTCTCGAGGCGCAGCGCGCGCTCCAGAGCGCGGCGCACGGCGGGTTCGTCGTCGACGACGAGGACACGGGACATGCGCACATGATCGCGCGTACGCGTAACAAATGCCGAAGACGTCCGCGCCGGCTCATCCGTCGAGCTCGATCACGAGTGGGGCGTGGTCGGAGGGCTTGTGCCCCTTGCGGTAGTCGCGCTCGATCCCGCATGCCGCCAGACGCCCGGCGAGATCGCCCCCGCGGCTCACCAGCGCGAGGTCGATGCGCAGCCCGAGGCCCTTGTGGAAGTTGCCCGCGCGGTAGTCCCACCACGTGTACTGGACCTCGTCGGGGTGCAGTTCCCGGTAGGCGTCGACCAGGCCGCCGTTGAGGATCGCCTGCAGGCGCTCGCGCTCCCCGGGACTGACGTGGGTCCCGCCGGCGAACCCCGCGGGGTCGTACACGTCGGCGTCGGCGGGCGCGATGTTCATGTCACCGGCGACGAACACGCCACCGCCGGCGCTCTGGCGCAGGCCGGCGATCCGGTTCGCCATCGCATCGAGGAAGGCGAGCTTGCGGGGGAACTCCGGCGAGTCGACCGCGCGTCCGTTGGGCACGTAGACGCTCGCGACTCGGATCCCGGCGACCGTCGCCTCGCACCAGCGCGCCTCCTCGGGCGCCGGATCGCCGTCGAGGGCGAGCACCGGGTCCTCGAGCGCGAGCCCGTCGCGGGCGAGGATCGCCACCCCGGCCCAGCGCCCGCCGGAATGGTGGACGGCCGCGTAGCCGGCGGCGGCGAGCTCGGCGGCCGGGAACGCGTCGGGGTTCGCCTTCGTCTCCTGCAGGCAGAGGACGTCGGGCGCGTGCTGCGCGCAGAACTCGAGCACGCGCGGGAGCCGCACCTTCAGCGAGTTCACGTTCCAGGTGACCAGGCGCACGCCGGTCAACCTATCGCCCTCACCAGCCCCCGCCCTCCACGAGCGCGAGAACGATCCAGACGATCACCCGTTCGAGCGCCTCGGTCATCTGGCGGTGGGTGACATGCAGCACCCGCAGGCGGCCGTGAGCGGTGAGATCGTTGTGGCGGGTGCGGTCGGAGTGGGAGACCCCCGGACCGGAGTGAAACTGCACCGAGTCGTACTCGACGGCGACTCGCTGGTCGCGCCACAGCAGATCCGGGACGTAGCCGTCGAAGGCGACGTTGACCTCGGGCATGGGCACCCCGGCGCGCCGGAGGCCGGCGAGCAGGCGCGCCTCGGCGCGCGCCCAGGTATCCGCGGCCGGGCGGCCGGGCTCGAGCAGCCGGCGCCGCCGCGGCGTGCCGGGCCGCCGACGGTGCTGGTCGAGCGCTTCGGTGAGCTTCGCTCGGCTCGTCTTGCGCAGCGCCTGGTCGATGAGCGGCTCGAGCGCCCGGTCGCCGCGGTCGGCCCGCAGGCGAGCAGCGCGGCCTGCTCGGCGGCGAGCGCCGATCGCGCCGCGACCGGCAGCAAGGAGTAGACGCC
>CAXTTD010000326.1:0-2659 GCA_964246945.1 uncultured Solirubrobacteraceae bacterium
CGGGATATCTCCATTCGTGTCACCGTCAGCTTTCTCTCGGGGTTGATGCCGGCCGTCCGGCTCAGCGACTCGGGCCGGCCGTGAGCATACGTCGGGGCTCGGGCCACGGCGACGCTCGCGCCGGAGACCTCGCCGAGCGCGGTGACCGATCAGCGGTCCCGGACGTCAGCGGCGGGCGAGTGCGTCGCCCATCGACCCGACCCGGCGGTGCAGCGCGTCGAGCTCGGCGTCGCTCAGGCCGTGGGCGCGCAGCCAGCCCGCCGAGCCACCGAAGCCGTCATCGAGGAGCGCGAGCACCCGGGCCATGGTCGACGCCTGCGGCTCGAGCTCCTCGCGATCGGCCTCGAGCAGCTGCGAGCGGTAGGTCGCGGAGGACATGAGCCGCTCGATGATCGCGTCCAACCGCTCGGCGGTCGCCAGGTAGTCCTCGATGATCGCCGGCCGGGGGACCCCGCAGGCGTCGAGCGCCATTGCCACCACGAGGCCCGTGCGATCCTTGCCCGCGGCACAGTGCACGAGGATCGCCCCCGGGGCGGCAGCGATCGTCCGCATCGCCGCCACGATCGAATCGGGGCGGCGCTCCAGGTAGCCGAGGTAGGCGCGCACCATCCGGGTCTCGTCGGGGTGCCTGTCGCTGAGGTCGGCGAACCACGGCTGGACGACGGCCCGCGCTGCGTCGGTCGTTGCCCCCGAGTCCGGGTACAGCGAGCGATGCTCGATCCGCACCGCGTCGTGCCCGCTCAGCGGACCCGGCCCCTCGGAGGCGACCTCCACGTCGCTGCGCAGGTCCAGCACGACCTCCACCCGGTGCTCATGCGAGACCAGCAGCTCGACGTCGCGTTCGGTCAGCTGCTGGAGATTATCCGCCCGCAGGAGGACTCCCGGCACAACGACTCGGGCGTTGACCGCGCCCTCCAGCTCGATCCAGTTCTCGTCGGCCATCCACCTCGAGAATAGGCTCCGCCCGCTGCGATCGTGTGGCCGTCTTGGGACCGGGGCGACCGGATGGTGGCCGCTCAGGCGCCGGTCGCCGGCGGGCCGAAATCGGGAGCGCGCTTGTCCAGGAAGGCGGCGACCGCCTCGGCGTGGTCGGGCAACTGATGGGCCATGCCCTGCAGCGCGGCGCTCAGCTCCAGCAGCTCGGGCAGCTCCGTGCGCTGCGCGGTGCGCATCAGTCGCTTGGTCAGCCGCAGCGCCTGCGGGGGCTTGGCCGCGATCTCTGCGGCGAGCGCCCCGGTCCGCTCGGTGAGCGCCTCGGGGACGACCACCTCGGAGACGAGGCCGATCGCGAGTGCCTCGCGCGCGTCGATCATGCGTCCGGTGAAGGTGAGCCGCGCCGCCTGCTCGTAGCCGATTAGCCGCTGCAGGAACCAGGCCCCGCCGTCACCGGGGATCAGCCCGAGGTTGACGAACGTCTCGCCAAGCCGCGCGTTCTCGGAGGCGATGCGGATGTCGCACATACAGGCGAGATCGAGCCCCGCTCCGATGGCGGCGCCGTTGATCGCGGCGATCACCGGCACCTCGACGGCATGCATCGCGAGCGGCATCTGCTGGATGCCCCGGCGGTAGGTCTCCTGCAGGTCGTGGGCGTCGCCGCCGAAGGCGCCGGCGCGGGCGCGCATGTCCTTGACGTTGCCGCCGGCCGAGAAGCTGTGACCACTGCCGGTGATGACGAGTACCGAGACCTCCGAGGCGGTGTTGACCCAGCGGGTGACCGCCGCCACCTCGGCGGCGAGGCCCGTCCCGGTCAGCTCGTTGCGCACGTCGTCACGATCGAGGGTGAGCCACGCGACGCGGTCGGCGAGCTCGAGGCGCGCGCCCTCCAGAGCCGGGGGCTCGTGCGAGCCCGCAGTGCTCACGTCGCCTCCGACGCGTGCCGGACGAGTTCGATGCGGCTGTCGGCGACCCACTCGCGGATCACGTCCTTCTCGGCGAGGTATCCCCGCTCCCTCATGAACGCCTTCAGCTCCACGCCGGCCCGCTCAGCTCGAAGTCCATGCCGTCTCCTTCCGGCTCGGCCCGAAGTCCCTCCGTCGTGGCACAGACAGCGCACATCGACGAGCACCTCGCCGTGAGAGGGATGCGGCACGCGCACATCCACAGCGTAAGGGTGTCCGGGCCCTCGTGGGCGGTGAGCTGGGGCGCGCATCGGCGTTCGGAAGCGTGAGACATTCGGACGAGCCGAGCGAGCCAGGCGCCTCCGACAGGCGACCGGGATTTTGCCCCACTCGCGGGCCCGCCCGGGCGCAGCGGGCAGAACCGGCACTCGGAATGCCGAACCTGCCCAGTCGGCAGTCGCGTAGGCGTGAGTGGGCAGATTTCCCGGCGTTCCGGTCAGGGCCACGTATCCCGAACCCGCTGTGGCAAGAGGAGCGGCTTCGCCGTAACAGCTGACGACGTGGGGCTACGAGGTTCTCCAGGTCAACTGGGAGCTGCTCACCACCCGACACGAGAAGGACCTGGTGCGGGCAAGCTGAGACGCGCGCTCAGCCAAGCCTCGGACGACGCGCGGCGGCGCCCGAGGCACGGGCCGGGGGCGCCGGCGCCCCCACAGCCGCGCCCAGCCCGGCAAGCCGCCAGTACGCGGGGGGCGCGGCCCGAGCCGACGTTGACGGGCAGGCCGTCGAGCTTGTCGGATTCCATGGCGAGCAGGTTGGCG
>CAXTTD010000326.1:2669-4307 GCA_964246945.1 uncultured Solirubrobacteraceae bacterium
AACCCTATGCGCGACTGCCCCAGGAAGTCAACGCACGTGTGCAAACCGCGCCCGGACGCACTCAGGCGAGGCGCGGGCGACGGGCGGCGACGCCCGGGGCGCGCACCGGCGGCGACGATGGCCCGTCATCGGCGACGAGCCCAACGAGCAGCATGTCGGCGAATGCCGAGCCGATCTCGGCGGCCCCGATCCGCGGGTTGGCCGCCCGAGCGCGATTGGGGTTGAACCAACGATTGGTCCAGCCGGCCATGCCGATGATCCCGTAGGCGATCAGCCACGCCGGCGCGGTGGCTCGCAGCGTGCCGTCCCGCTGGCCCGACTCGACGATGTCGATGACGATCTGCTCGTACTCCCGGTTGATCCGGCGCATCTCACTGGCCCACGTGAACCGTTCGCGGGAGACGTGGTTGAGGTTCTCCTGGATGACCACGTACAGCACCGGATAATGCTCCTCGTAGGAGATCAACAGCGCCTCGATCAGCCGACGCAGCTTCTCGGGCGCGGTCCCTGATGCCGCCTGGATCTCCCGGGCCAGCTTCACGTTGATGCGCATCGCCTCGCTGACGATGTCCTGGAAGAGCTCCTCCTTGCTCCCCACGTAGTAGTAGAGCGACGCCCGATCGGTGCCCAGCGCCGTCGCCACGTGGTTGAGCGTTGTCCCCTGGTACCCCCGCTCCTTGAACACCTGGGCGGCGGCCCGCTGGATCTCCTGGCGACGCTCCTCGTATTCGGTCCGCCCCCCGGCCCGCGCGGCGGCCCTGCGGCGACCGATGTTGCTCTCTGCCGCCACGGCGCGCATCGTACCGATCAGAGCGCGTTCCAATCGACGGCCGACCGCTCGGCGGACCCGTCGTTCAGTCGCCGCCTGACGAGACCCCGAGCCCATCGAGGAACTCCGTGAGGTGCTCGACGAACACGTCGTTGTCGTCGCCGGCGACCATGTGCCCGGCCTGGGGCACATCGATGGTCCGCGCGTGCGGGATGAGGGTGAGCATGTCGGCCAGGCCGGCGTCGCTCACCACCTCGGACTGCGCCCCGCGCACGATCAGCGTCGGCACGCGGATCGCTCCCGCGATGGCGCGCAGGCGTTGAAGATCGAATAGCCGCTGGGGCTCGTCCTCGATGCGCATGAAACTGGGATCCCAATGCCAGTACCAGCGACCGTCCTCACGGAGGCGGACGTTCTTGCGCAGCCCGTCGAGATTGCGGGGACGTTGGCGCAGCGGGTTGTAGGCGGCGACCGCGTCGGCGACCTCGTCGAGCGTCGCGAAACCCTCCTGGTGAGCGCTCATGAACTCGAGGATGCGGGCCACGCCGGCCGGCTCGAGGGTGACCACGACGTCGACCAGCACCAGCGCGCTCGCCGTGCCCGGATGCTCGCCGGCGGCCAGCAGCGCCGTCATCCCGCCCAGCGACGCGCCGATGAGCACCGGTGGACGGTCGAGCGTGGAAACCACGACCTCCAGATCGTCGGCGAACGCGTCCAGCGAGTAATCGCCGCCGGCGTGCCAGTCGCTGTCGCCGTGCCCACGGGCGTCCATGGTGAGGACCGTGTACCCCGCGCGGCCCAGGCGGGCTGCGGTGGTGTCCCACGAGTGCCGCGTCTGGCCCCCGCCATGCAGCAGCACGACGCCCAGC
>CAXTTD010000327.1:0-4287 GCA_964246945.1 uncultured Solirubrobacteraceae bacterium
GGTTGAGCCTGAGCGGCAATGCGGGTGACATCTGCCGCTGGTCGCAGCGTCGGCCGTTCGATCCTCGTTGTTCCGTGCTGGTACTCGCTCATATGTCCATGCCGGTTGATCGGGTCCTCAAGCGCTCCGCCCGGCGGTCGATATTTGGGTCATGGATTGCTCGCTCGCTGAATGCTCGACCCATCGATGCGATTGCCGCACTGCGGCGCCCGCTGCCGAGATCGAAGGCGTGATCCTGGTGGCCGAGCGGCAGCACGTGCGCGAGAAGGTGGGCGTTCTGCTGGAACAGACGCATGACATGTGTCTTGAGGGGCCCGGGTGGGCTGATCGCCTGGAGGCGATCCTCGCACGACTGACCTTTTCCGAACGCGCGGCACTGCTGGCGGCTCCCCTTGGCGGGGAGGCCGTGCGGGTGACGCTCCCGGCCGAGGATGCGCTACTCCGCGAACGCACCCGATGGCTACCCGAGTTGCTCAACGGCGGCCAGCTGTACCCGCATCTGCAGCCGATCGCTTCCCTGTTGGATGGAGCCACGTTCGGCTATGAGTCCCTCATTCGGGGGACCGTGGGCGGCCGAGAGCTGAGCGGTGGGGAGATCGTTCAGGCCGCGCGGGCGCACGGCGCGCTCTTCACGCTCGATCTCGTGGGTCGAACGGTCGCGCTGGAGCAGGCGATGCCCAAGCTCAGTGATGATCAGATCCTGTTCGTGAACTTCACCCCGACGGCGATCTACGACCCTCAGGTGTGCCTGCGGACCACCTGGGCGATCGCACGGCGGCTCTCCCTGCCGATGGAGCGGATCTGCTTCGAGGTCGTCGAGACCGAGGAGTTCCCGGATCTCTCATTCCTGCAGCGCATCCTGGATGAGTATCGCGCGCAGGGAGCGATGGTCGCGTTGGATGACCTCGGGGCCGGTCACTCGAGCCTGTCCTACCTTCGGAAGCTGCGTCCCGACGTGGTCAAGATCGATCGCGACCTGATCGCCGGTCTCGCTGATGATCCGGCGCGCCAGCGACTGCTCGGGGCGTTGATCGACTACGCGCACGAGCTCGACATCCGCGTGGTCGCGGAGGGCATCGAGACCGCAGCTGATCTGGCCGCCACGCGGGCTCTCGGCGCCGATCTCGGACAGGGTTGGTACATCGGGCGTCCCGCGGCCGAACCCGTGCCCGTCGCGTCCGAACAGATCCTGGGCGCCCGGGCCGGCCGCGTCCGGCGCATCGCCCCGGAGACCCGAGACTGGGCGTCGGCAGCGGCGCGGTGAAGTCCGGCTCGCGGAGCTGACCCGTCGCCCAGCCGCCAGCCGCTCGGCGCGACGTCTCTTCACGAAGCAGGGACCCCTGCGGCAGACGACGGTCACAGCCAGTCCGCAGGCGGCCGCACGGTCAGGGGGCGGCGGTCAACGGTGGCGGCGTGGCAGAAGCGGTGAACGTGCCGGTGTGCCCGGCGGGGTGGGCGAGGAAGCTGAGCACGTGAGGCCACAGCCGAGCGTCGGCATCGGCGTTCGCCAGGGGGGTGTTGCCCACTCCGCCGCCGGGGTTTGAGAAGGATGGTTCATAGGGGATCAGCTCGTTGACGAAATGGCCGGCTCCCGTGTAGCGGTACAGGACGTGGGGGTCGGGATCGCGGGCGGCAAGCAGACGTTGCTGGATGGCGGACGCATACGCGCAGGAGGTCCAGACCTGGTCGGCGGTGCCGCAGTCGAGCAGCACCGGCCCGTGGATGCGCTGGACGGCGATCGTGGCCGCCGGGTCATGGATCTGGGAGAACGAGCTGAACGCCCGACTGTAGGGGACCGGCTTTTCACGATAGGTCCACGCCGGCGTTGGGCGTGTCGTATACGGCCCGAGATAGGCGCCGAAGGACAGATCGCTGGGCGAGGAGGCGATCACCCCGTGGACCAGCTCGGGATAGTGGACGCCGAGCAGCAGCGCGGCCTCGCTGCCGCGAGATGCGCCAGACACGTAGATGCGCCGTGCCGCGACCCCGGGCTGGCGGGCCAACCAGCGCAGCGCCCGCGCGAAGTAGCCGAGCGGAATGTCCCGGAGATGCGACGGTAGCCCCGGCTCACCGAAGTAGGCGATGTCAAGCGTTGGATAGCCGGCCGAGGCCAGTTGACTGCCGAGCAGCTGACCGTCCAGGCCGCCCTCTGAGCCGCCGAACTCGAGCACCGCGGATTGGCGCGGGCCGCCCGCCCGCGGTCGCCAGAACTGGCCGTAGAAGCCGGTCGCGGCGATCGACTCATCGGTCACGCTCACCCCTGGCGCAGCCCCACGGCGCAGAAAGGAGCCAGCCGCGACCGTCTGGCCACCCTCGGTGACCCGGACCGCAAAGCGCTGGGGCTGCTGCCCGTGCCAGAAGTACTCCGCCGACCGGCCGCAGGACGGCCTCAGCGCATTGACCAACCCCATCGGGTCGACCCCTTCATAGCTCCCGCCCCCCGACGGGCTGTGTGCCAGGTCCACCGTCCCCGACGGGCTTGAGCGAAACACCGCCCGCGAACTCCACCTGACCCCATGCGCGTCGACCGAGCGCAGCGCAACGGTCACCCTGCGGCGCGACCCCACACCGCTGACCACGATGTGCACCGGCTGATCGCGCAGCGACGAGGCTGGCGTGACCGTGATCCGCCCCTGATGCTGGCCCCCGCAGCCAGCCAGCCCGCCCACGACAGCCACCACCGCAAGCGCCGCTCGCACCCGTCTCGGACCCATCCTCACGACCGTTCACCGTACTCGCCCGGGTTGATCTGGCCGTCGTGCCGCTCCCGCACCGCCGACGCTGCCGGGCGAACGCTGAGCCCGCGCCCTTGCGGCGGGGATAATCGGCAGAGATGAGGAACCATCTCGTGGCGCGGACGCCGCCCGCTATGAGCGGATCGGTCATGGGTACGCCCGGACGCGGCGTGAGGATCCGCAGATCGCGGAGCGGGTCCGTGCGGCGCTGGGCGACGCGCGGACGGTGGTCAACGTGGGGGCCGGCGCGGGATCGTATGAGCCGGGTGACTGGCATGTGATCGCGATCGAGCCCAGCGACGTGATGGCCGCCCAGGCCCCCGCTGACCGGGTGCCGGCGATCCGGGCGAGCGCCGGGAGGTTGCCGCTGCGCGATGACAGCGTCGATGCCGCGATGGCGATGGTCACGATCCATCACTGGGACGGGGAGCGGCAGCGCGGCATCAAGGAGCTGCGGCGGGTCGCTCGCGGCCCGGTCGTGATCCTCACCTTCGACGCGATGGTCAGCACCCGGATGTGACTGTTCGCCGACTATCTGCCTGAGGGCGCCGAACTTGACCGACGAACCATACCGGCGATCGAGGAGCTCTCAGACTGGCTGGGGACGGAACGCGCGTAGAGGTGATCCCGCTTGCGCGGGACACCCCGGACTGGATGTGCGAAGCGTTCTGGGCGCATCCCGAGCGGGTGTTCGACCCAGTGGCCCGTGCCGCGACGTCAAGCTTCGCGCGAATGGACACCCAGGTCGTCGACCGGGTTCTGCGCGAGCTGCGCCGCGATCTCGACACCGGCGCTCGGGATGACCGCCACGGCGAGCTGCGCAGCCTGGACAGCTGCGACGTGGGACTCCGCCTCGTCATCAACTCCTGACCCGCCGAGGTCCCGGCGCACATCCGAAGTTCGCACGCCGACGAGTCACCCGCCGTCACGCACGGGCCCGTCATGTGATGAGCCTGGGTGGCGTTATCCCGGCCGGTGGTGATAGCGGTCAGGTGCTTGTGATCAGGCCGACGGCGACGGCGGCGAGGATGAGCCCCGCGAGCTGAATCGGGCCGGTTCTCTCGTGCAGTACCACGGCGGCCAGGATGACCGTGAATGCGGGATAGGAGGCACTAAGAACGGCGACGACGGTGAGGGGTCCCGTTCCGGTGGCCACGAAGAAGAGGATGTTCCCCATGGCGCCGCACAGGCCGGAGGTCAGCCCCCACGGCAGGGCACGAGACCAGGGGGCTCGGCGGGTGGTCGATGCGGCGCGTCGGCGCGCGTAGGTGTCGACGACGCCGATCAGGAGCACGGCGACGGCCTGATCGAACAGCAGCGGCCACGCGCCGGACCCGGTACCCGCCTTGTCGAGGCCCACGAACAGCAGCCCGCACCCGCCGCCGGCCAGCAGCCCCCAGCCGACGCCGAGTCGGACCGGGCCCGCGGCCCGCGCCTGGGCAAGGGCTCGCTTCTCGTGAGGCGCGGCTGAACGCACAACGACAGCTGCGCCGGGCTCGCGGCGGCTGCCCTCGCCGCCCAGGAAATCCCCGGTCCCGTAACCCATGGCGGA
>CAXTTD010000328.1:0-2315 GCA_964246945.1 uncultured Solirubrobacteraceae bacterium
CCCGCGGGGGGCCCCCCGGCCGGCGCCGCGGCGCTGGCCCGCCCCGGCGGGCGCGGCGCAGCAGCCCCGGCGGGCGCCGGGCGGGCGCGGCGGGATCCCCGGTAGGCAGGGCGACGGTACGGGCCACCGAGTCGTCGGTGCGGGTCTCGATCGCCCGGTCGTGCAGCACGAACCCGTCGGCGATCCCGGCCAGGCGCTCGAGCGCGTCGCCGTCCTCGAACGCGATCGGCTCATCGGAGCGGTTGCCGCTCGTCATCACCAGCGGACGGTCCGGGTCACCGGTCGCCTCGGCGAAGTCCGCGAGCAGCAGGTGGTGCAGCGGCGCGTAGGCGAGCATCACCCCGAGCTCGGTCAGCCCGGGGGCGACCGCAGCGGCCACCGGGACCCGGTCCCGCCCGCGCCGCCGGCGGGCGAGCACGATCGGCCGGGCGGGGGAACGCAGCAGCGTCGCGTCCTCGGCCGCGAGTTCGACGAGCCCGTGGGCGGCGGACAGTGAGCCGGCGAGCAGCGCGAACGGCTTGTCCTCGCGGTGCTTGCGGGCGCGCAGCGCGGCGCACGCCGTCTCGCTGGCGCCGTCGCACACGAGGTGGAAGCCGCCGATCGATTTCACGGCGAGGATCGCGCCCGCGGCGAGCCGGCCGGCCGCCCACTGCACCGGGTCCCGGGCGCCCCCGAGCTCAGTGAGCGGCTCCCCGTCGGCCCCCGCGAACGCGAGCCGCGGGCCGCACACCGGGCACGCGTTGGGCTGGGCGTGGAAGCGACGGTCGCCGGGATCGTGATACTCGGCGGCGCACGCCGGGCACATCGCGAACGGCGCCATCGTGGTGAGCGGGCGGTCGTAGGGGACGCCGGTGACGATCGTGAACCGCGGGCCGCAGTTGGTGCAGTTGACGAACGGGTAGCGGTAGCGCCGGTCGGCGGGGTCCATGAGCTCGGCCAGGCAGTCCGGACAGGTCGCGCAGTCGGCGGCGACCGGCGGCGCGAGCCTCGGGTCGCCGCGCTCGCTGGCGAGGATCCGGAACCCGGCCTCGCCGCACGGGGCGCACGGTGTGGCCGCAAGGTCGTCGATCACCGCGAGCGGCGGCGCCTGCGTCCCCAACCGGTGCAGGAAGCGCTCGACCTCGTCGGGAGCGCCCTCCACCTCGAGCAGCACCCCCCGCTCGTCGTTGCGCACCCAGCCGCCGAGGCCCGACTCCTGGGCGAGCCGGTACACGAACGGCCGGAAGCCGACGCCCTGCACGGTCCCGGACACGCGGACCTGAGTGCGCACCGCGGTGGCGCTCACCGTTCGATGAGCTCCCGCAGCAGGTGATACGCGCTCGCCTGGGCCTCCTGGATGCGCGGGATGTACTGCGAGGGGCTCACGACCACGTGGTTGGCGAGGGCCTGCTCGAGGATCTGCCCACCGTCGTAGCCGACGAACGCAATCGTATGCATCGACCGGCGCCGGGCCTCGGCGAGCGCCTCGAGCACCGACTCCGAGCGGCCGCTGGTGGACAGCGCGAGCACCGTGTCGCCGGCGCGGCCGTGGGCGATGATCTGGCGCGTGAACATCGCCGGCGGGCCGATGTCGTTGGCCAGCGCGGTGAGGATCGCCGGATCGGCGCCGAGGTCGAGCGCCGCCCTGCCCGGCCAGCCGTAGGCGGCGGGCGGGTGCAGGAGATCGGCGACGAGGTCGCTCGCGTCGGTGGCGGAGCCGCCGTTGCCGAGGGCGAGCAGCCGGCCGCCCGCGTCAAGGCTCTCCCGCAGGGTGAACGCGGCCCCGTCGAGCGCCGCCCCGCTGCCGGCAAGGGTGAGCTCCCGCAGCGCCGCGGTATCGGCCGCCTTGGCCCGCGCCGAGCCCGCGACGTCGGCGAGCACGGCGTCGAGGTCGGACTCCTGCTCGGCGAGGAATGGGTACAGGAAGCTCGCCGCGCCGGCGTCGTGGACGGGGCGCTCACTGCGCCCGGCGAGCAGGCCGCGGTGCTCGAAGAACACGTGGACGAGCTCCCACAGGACGTGGTAGGCGATCTCCACGAGCTCCTGGCGCACGAACGGGTCCTCGCTCGGGGGCGCGAGCCCCACCTCGGCGCCGAGCGGGGCGAAGGCCACGGTGAGCGCGCCCCGGTCGCGGGCGGCGGCGAGCGCCCCGTGCAGGGCGATCGACTCGCCGAACGCCATCACGATGTCGGCCTCGCCGGCGTGCAGGGCGAGCTCGGTCGCCAGCGGCGCGCCGTCGCCGGTGAGACCGAGGGCGGGCAGGGCGCGCTTGCCGACGATCACCGGGTGCACGAACTCGACGGCGACGTGGCGGACGTCGGAGCGCGCCGCCGGCT
>CAXTTD010000328.1:2325-4261 GCA_964246945.1 uncultured Solirubrobacteraceae bacterium
GTCGAAGTACGCCTCACCGGCCCGCGCGCGTTCCTCCAGGCGCTGCTGCCCGACGCTCGCTGCGGCGCTCACGCCGAGACGGGCCCCGCCACCGGTCGCGCCGCGCCGGCCGCGCCTGCGCGAGCGCCGAGCGCGGCCAGCCACTCGCGCAACTCCTCGACGCCCTCACCGGTGCGGGCGCTACACAGGATCCGGCGCACGCCGGGGTTCACCGCGTCGAGGTGGTAGAGCAGCTTGTCGAGGTCGAACTCGAGGTGGGGCAGCAGGTCGATCTTGTTGATAACGACGAGCTCGCAGGCCCGGAACATCAGCGGGTACTTCAGCGGCTTATCCTCGCCCTCGGTGACCGAGCACACCATCGCCCGGGCGTCCTCGCCGACCCGGAACTCGGCCGGACATACGAGGTTGCCGACGTTCTCGATCACCAGCAGCTCGATCTCGCTCAGCGGCAGGGCGCTCATCGCCGAACGCACCATGTTCGCGTCGAGATGGCACTCGCCGCCGAAGCCGGTGTCGGTGTTGAGCTGCACCACGGGGACGTGGCGGGCGGCGAGGCGGTCGGCGTCGAGCGACCCCTGGACGTCGCCCTCGAGCACGCCGACTCGCACGCCGCCGTCGAGCGGGCGCCCGAGGGCGGCCTCGAGCAGCGTCGTCTTGCCGGCGCCCGGCGCGCTCATCAGGTTGAGCACCGACACCCCGGCGCGGTCGAAGTCTTCGCGGTTCGCGCGGGCGATGGTGTTGTTGGCGTCCAGCGCGTCCTCGACGATCCTCACCCTGGTGCGGTGCATGCCCCCTCCTCCTGTTCGACCTCGATGTACTCGACCTCGAGCTCCTCGCCGGCAGTGATCTCGACCTCTGCGCCGCCGCAGCCCGGGCAACGGAAGGCGGGGATCTCCGGCGACCAACGCGTTGCGCAATCGCGGCAGTGCAGCTCGGTGGCGACCTCGGTGAGCGTCAGCTCCGCGCCCTCGCAGGGCGTGTCGCGAGCGACGATCTCGAAGTAGAAGGCGAGCGAGTCGCCGACCACCTGGCGCATCGCCCCGGTGCGCACCGCGACGGTGCTCACCGGGCGCCCGTCGGCATGACGCAGCGCGGTCTCGAGCACCGCGGTGGCGATCGACAGCTCATGCACCGGCGGCCCCCGGCGACGGGACCGGCTCGGCGGCGGCCTGCAGCTCGGCGGCGGTCTCCATCACGAGGGTCGCGGCGCGCGGCAGCACCGCGGCGACGGCGTCCGAGAGACCAAGGTCGATGTCCTCGACGTCCTCGGGCTCGCAGGCGACGACCACCACCCGGCCGGGCCAGCCGCCGACGTACTTCACGAACCGCAGCACGTTCTGGGGGTCCATGCCGTGAGGATCGAGCAGCTGGCCGTCCTCGATCGAGCCGTCGATGTCCTCGGGGGTCGGCTCCATCACGTACAGCGTCCCCGGTGCCTCGCCCTGGCGGGAGGCGTCGACGAGGATGAGGGCGTCGTAGCCGCGCATCACCTCGTAGGCGAGATCCAGGCCGCTGGTGCCGAAGTCGGCGAGGTGGATCCCGACGGGCGGCGGGTCGTGGCGCTCGCGCAGCACGCGCAGCACCTCGGAGCCGAAGCCGTCGTCGTGCAGCCACGTGTTGCCGATGCCGGCAACGAGGATCTGGGGGATGCGAGCGGTCTCGGTCATGGCAGGGCCACCTCGTGGGCGAAGAAGAACAGGTAGCGGCCGGTCTCGCGCAGGAGCTCGTGACCGGGCACGTCGTTGACGGTGACCGCGAGATGGACGCGGTCGTCGGAGTCGATGTAGATGCGCTCGACCGTCGCGCGGCGGCCGTCGAGCATCCGGTCGTAGGGGTCGCGGTCGACCCCGGGGCGCAGTACCACGGTGTCCCCGAGCGCGTAGGTGACCCCGTCGACGGTATACATTCGCTCGCCCTTGATCTCGGGGTGGGGATC
>CAXTTD010000329.1:0-4250 GCA_964246945.1 uncultured Solirubrobacteraceae bacterium
GCTGCGTGGGGCGCCGATCCCCCGGCCGGCCGGGCGGCCCGTGGCGGGCCCGCAGGCCGTTCCGCCCAAGGATCCCGGCGAGTCCGAAGAGCCCGACGCTCTCGACCCCGGAGCGGGCGATCTCGAGCCCCCCGACGACGACACCGCGGAGTTCGTGGTCCGGGCCAACCACCGCGAGGCGGGACTGCCGGAGGCGGGCGCCGAGCCTGCGGGCGACCCCGCGACCGCCGGCGCACCCGACGCGCCGCCGGAGCTCGGCGAGTCCCACGTCGAGCCGCCGGAGCTCGAGCTCGAGTCCGAGGCCTCGGAGGCGACCGATCGCGTCGGTCCGACCCGGGAGATCGACCCCGAGGACCTCACCCCGCAGGGCCGCTATCGCGCTTCGGTGACCGAGGATCCCGAGTTCGTCTGGCGCGTGCCGAGCGCCCGCAACCTCACCCGCTCGAGCGGCGCCGAGGCGCGGCCGGACACCGCCGGTCAGGCGCAGACCGCTCGCTCGCTGATCGAGGCGCTCGGTCACTTCGGGATCGAGGCGACCGTCGTGGGCAAGGTGTCGGGACCACACATCACCCGCTACGAGATCCGGCTCGCGCCCGGGGTGAAGATGAGCAAGGTCGCGAACCTCAAGGACGACCTCGCCTACGCGCTGGCCGCCACCGACATCCGCATCCTCGCCCCGATCCCCGGCAAGACGGCGGTCGGCATCGAGGTCCCGAACGCGCGGCGCCGGATCGTGCACCTCGGCGACGTGATGCCGTCCCCATCCGCCCCTCAGGAGGGGTGGTCGCCGCTCACCGTGTGGCTCGGCAAGGACATCGCCGGCAAGCCGGTCGGCGCCGACCTCGCGAAGATGCCCCACCTGCTGGTCGCCGGTACCACCGGGGCCGGCAAGTCGGCGTGCGTGAACGCGATGCTGTCCTCGATCCTGCTGCGCGCGAGCCCCCACGAGGTGCGGCTGGTGCTCGTCGATCCCAAGCAGGTCGAGCTCAACCACTACGAGTCGATTCCCCACCTGCTCACCCCGGTGATCACGAGCCCCCGCAAGGCGGCCAACGCGCTGCAGAACCTGGTGCGCGAGATGGAGCAGCGCTACTCGATCATGTCGCTGGCCCGGACCCGCTCGCTGCCCGAGCTCAACCGCGTGCGCGCCGGCCGGGGCGAGCCGCCGCTGCCCTACATCCTGTGCGTGATCGACGAGCTCGCCGACCTCATGATGGTCGCCCCCGCCGACGTCGAGGATTCGATCATCCGCCTCGCTCAGAAGGCTCGCGCGGTCGGCATGCACCTCGTGCTCGCCACCCAGTCCCCCCGCGTGGACGTGATCACCGGGATGATCAAGGCCAACGTCCCCTCGCGGATCGCGTTCGCGGTCTCCAGCCAGACCGACTCGCGGGTGATCCTCGACCAGGGCGGCGCGGAGTCGCTGCTCGGCCAGGGCGACATGCTGTTCTCGCCGGTCGGCTCCTCACGGCTGCAGCGGATCCAGGGCGCCTACATCGACGAGCCCCAGATCCTCGAGATCACCGAGGCGTGGCGCGTCCAGGGCGAGCCCGACCTGCACGAGGAGCTGCTCGAGGAGGTCGAGTCCGAGGACGCGGAGGACGGCGGCGGCGCCGAGGACCCCAACAACGCCGACTCCGACCCGCTGCTCGAGGAGGCGATCTCGCTCGTGGCGCAGATGGGCACCGCCTCGACCTCGATGCTGCAGCGGCGGCTGCGCCTCGGCTACACCCGCGCGGGGCGGCTCATCGACATGCTCGAGCGGCGCGCGATCATCTCCGGCTACGAGGGATCAAAGCCCCGCCAGGTGCTCATCACCGAGGCCGACGTTCCGCGCATCCTCACCCACCTCGCCGAGGCCGAGTCGGGTGCGGCCCAGCGCGATGGACCCCCCGCGCCCGGACCGGTCGAGCCGCCGGCGAGCGAGGATCCGGGTCCCGTCGAGCCCCCGGGCCCGGACGCCGGCGACCTCCCGTAGCCGCCTCGCGCGGCGCAACGGGGCCCGCCGGTAGCCTCTGGGGACCATGGACGAGATCGGCGCCCGTCTCCGGGAGGCGCGCATGCGCCAGAAGATCGACATCAACGAGGTCGAGCTGCGGACGAAGATCCGCGCCAAGTACCTGCGCGCCATGGAGAACGAGGAGTGGGACCTGCTCCCCGGCGAGGTGTACGTACGCAGCTTCCTGCGCACCTATGGCGACTTCCTCGGCCTCGACTCGCGAGCGCTGCTCGACGACTTCCGCCGCCGTTACGAGAGCCCCACCGACCATGAGCCGCCGCCGATCGTGCCGCCGAGCCGCGAGCGACGCGGACGCGAGCGCACCGCCCGGCCGCGTCGCGGCGTCCCCTCGTGGGCGATCGTCGGGGTCGTCATCGCGGTGGTCGTTGTCGTGCTCTACCTGGTGGGCACCGGCGGCAACAATTCCACCCACGACCATTCGGTGCCGCACACGACCGCGACCCACGTCGCCCGCCACCACGTCCGCGCCCACCGGGGCGCCGGGAACCCGGCGTCCGCGCGGAAGCAGCCGGCGAAGAAGAAGACCGTCACCCTTACCCTGGTGCCGACCGGCGAGGTCTACGTGTGCCTCGTCAACGGGGCCGGCAAGGCGCTCATCGCCGGCCGTATCTACGACACCGGGGAGACGATCCCCACCGAGACGGCCGGCAAGCTGCTGCTCACGCTGGGCAACGCGTCGATGACGGTGAAGGCCGACGGCGACACGGTGCCGGTGACGGACTCCGCGGAGGCGATCAGGCTCGAGTTCACCCCGGCCGGCCACATGACGATCCCCGCCTCGACGCCGCCGACATGCGTCTAGTGTCGCGTCCGTGAGGCGAGAGCGATGAGCGCCCGGACGGATGTGCCGCGGGCGGGGATCCTCGTCACCGGCACCGAGGTACTCACCGGGATCATCTTCGACCGCAACGGGCCGTGGGTGTCCGAGCGCCTGCGGGGACTCGGCGTCGACGCCGCGATGATCGAGATCGTCGGCGACCGTCCCGAGGATCTGCTCGGGGCGCTCGAGCGGATGCGCGACGCCGGGCTATCGCTGATCGTCACCAGCGGCGGGCTCGGGCCGACCGCCGACGATCTCACCGCCGAGGTCGTCGGGCGCTTCTGCGGGCGCGAGATGCGCCTCGACGAGCCGCTCGAGGGCCGGATTGCCGACATCGTGCGCCCACTGATGGTGCGCTGGCCGGACACCGACGCCGAGGCGATCGCGCAGGCGAACCGCAAGCAGGCCGTGGTCCCGGAAGGGGCGACGGTGCTCGAGCCGGTCGGCACCGCGCCGGGGCTCGTGGTCCCGCCCGTCGGGACCGCCACCGGGCCGGGGGCTCCGACCGTGCTCGTGCTGCCCGGGCCCCCACGGGAGCTGCAGACGATGTGGGAGGCGGCGGTGGCCAGTGACGCGTTCCGGGAGGCGATCACCGGCGCCCGCGACATCGATCGTGAGATCGTGCGCATCTACGGGATCCCGGAGGCCGAGCTCGCCGCGACGCTCGAGGCCGGCGAGGCAGCCGGGCTCGACTACGACCCGCTCGAGATCACCACCTGCCTGCGCCGCGGGGAGATCGAGGTCGCCACGCGCTTTGAGCCGGCGGCTCGGGACGACTACGACGCGCTGCTGGCGTTCCTGCGCGAGCACTACGGTACGAGGATCTTCTCCGAGGACGGCTCGACGATCGACGACGAGCTCGCGCGGCTGATGGGCTCTGGTGCCGCGGCGGGCACGCTCGCGGTCGCCGAGTCGTGCACCGCGGGTCTGCTTGCCGCCCGGCTCACCGAGCGGCCGGGGGCCTCGGCGTACTTCCTGGGCGGCGGGGTCGTGTACTCCAACGCGGCCAAGACGCTCGTGGCCGGGGTGCCGGCAGAGATGATCGAGTCTTTTGGAGCGGTGTCGGTTCCAGTCGCCCAGACGCTCGCCGAGGGGATCGCGACCCGGTTCGGAGCGACGTACGGCGTCGGCGTCACCGGGGTCGCCGGACCGGGCGGGGGAACCGAGGAGAAGCCGGTGGGTCTCGTGTGCATATCGGTGTGGAGCGCCGCTGACGGGCGACGACTCACCCGGGCGCCCCGGATGCCGGGCAGCCGCGCGGACGTCCGCGATCGCTCGGTGACGGTCGCGCTGCACCTGCTGCGCCGGCTGCTGCTCGGTGGGGACGACGCGATGGCGGGGGAGCCGGGAGCCGACACGCTCGGGTAGTCGATGGGTGGCGCGGCTGGGCCGGCGTGCGCGGTGGGTGAG
>CAXTTD010000330.1:0-4248 GCA_964246945.1 uncultured Solirubrobacteraceae bacterium
GCATGGAAGTCGGCGTCCTGCACCTCGGCCTCGGTGCCCGCCATTCGCAGGCGCCACGCGATCCACTCGGCGGCGCGGTGCTCCCCCGAAGATCCGGCGCGACGCTCGAACGCCGCGAGCTCCTCAACGACCTCGCGCAGCGTTCCGGTCCCGGCCACCACGCCGGGGGTCATCTCACGCCGCCTGCAGGTTCTCGAACACGGCGGCCAACCCCTGACCGCCCCCGATGCACATCGTCTCCAGCCCGTAGCGGCCGCCCCGGCGGCGCAGCTCGTGCAGCAGCGTGGTGAGGATCCGCCCGCCGGTGGCGCCGATCGGGTGCCCGAGCGAGATCCCCGAGCCGTTGACGTTCACCCGTTCCAGGCCGTCGGGCAGCTCCCAGTTGCGCAGCACCGCGAGCACCTGGGCGGCGAACGCCTCGTTGAGCTCGATGAGCGCCATGTCGTCGAGGCGCAGCCGCGTGCGGGCCATGAGCTTGGCCACCGCGGGCACCGGACCGATGCCCATCGTCTCGGGCGGTACGCCGGCGCTCGCCCACCCGACGAAGCGGGCGATCGGCTTGAGGCCCAGCTCGGCGGCCCGCTGCTCGTGGGTGACAATGCACGCCGCGGCCCCGTCGTTCTGGCCCGAGGCGTTGCCGGCGGTGACCGTCGCCTCGGGGTCCTTGCGGCCCATTACCGCGCGCAGCGCGGACAGGCCCTCGAGCGACGCGTCGGCGCGTGGATGCTCGTCGCGGTCGATCGTGCGGCTGCCGTTCTTACGGTCCTTGACTTCAACGGGGACGATCTCCTGCGCGAAGGTGCCGTTCTGCTGGGCGGCGACCGCCCGCTGGTGGGAGCGCAGGGCGAGCTCGTCCTGCTCCGCGCGGGGGATCGCGTACTCGCGACGGAGGTTCTCGGCGGTCTCGATCATGCCGCCGGGCACCGGATGGTTCGCGCCCCCGGCGGTGACCCGCCCGCGCACGAGCCGGTCCTCGAGCATCGCCCCACCCGAGCGCGCTCCCCAGCGCAGCCCGGTCGAGTACAGCTCGGTCTGGCTCATCGACTCCGCCCCGCCGGCGATGATCACGTCAGCGACGCCGGTCTGGATCTGCATCGCGGCGTCGCAGATCGCCTGCAGGCCCGAGCCACAGCGCCGGTCGACCTGGGAGCCGGGGACCTCGACCGGCAGGCCGGCGTCGAGCGCCGCCACCCTTCCGAGCGCCGGGGCCTCGCCGTTCGCGTAGCCCTGCCCGAGGATGACGTCGTCGACGGCGCTCGGATCCAGGGCGGCGCGCTCCATCACTGCGCCGATCACCGTCGTCGCCAGCGCGGTCACCGGGACGTCGCGGAAGATCCCGCCGAAGCGGCCGACAGGAGTACGCAGGGGCTCGCAGATGAGCGCGTCGGGCATGGCCGTGAGCTTACCCGCTCGGGGTGGGCGATCCCCCGGTCCGCGGGTCCGCGCGACGCCGGTGCGCCGCGGTTGACAGGCGGGCGCTCACGCGTCAATCGGGATGTGGCCGGGCAGGGCCGCGACGCGTCGCAGCTACGCTCGGACGGCCGGAAAGGCAGCCAGTGCGAAGCCGCCCTCCTCGGCGACGTGCGTGTAGGCGTACAGGGCGATGTCGGCGATCGAGTCCCGGGTGCCGACGAGCCACTCGCGAGTCGCCAGATGGCGCTCCATCGCCGCGAGCGCGGCCTCGCCGCCGGCCCGTTGCGCGGCCGCCTCTTCGGGGGTCGATGCGATCCCCGTGTGGGCGCGGAACCGGGCCACCGCGAGGTAGGGCTCGTGGCTGTACTGCTCGAAGAACATCCACTGCAGCACCAGGGCGCGCGTGAACGGGTCCTCGGGGATCCACTGCGTGCCCTCGGCGAGGTGCCACAGGATCGCCCCGGACTCGCCGAGCGCGCGGCCGTCGTCGAGCACCAGCGTCGGCACCCGCAGCGCGGGATTGAGGTTGCCGAAGGTCGCTGCGCGATCGGAGCGATCGACGACGTCGAGCTCGCGCCGCTCGTAGGCGGTCCCGAGTCGGTGCAGCTGGAGCCGCACCTTGTAGCAGTTGCCCGACATCGGGTTGTCGAAGAGGATCATCCGGTGGGATCCTCCCAGCCATGAGTGATTCTGTGAAGGTCAATCTGGCCGAGGTGGAGGACCTCGCGCCCGGCTACGGGATGAGCGAGTTCGGAGTGAGCCACGTCGCGACACGCGGGTCCGGGGGGCCGTAGGTCGCTCCACGCCGCGGTCCTCGTGGCCGCCGGGGTGCTCGCCGGCATCGTCGGCACCGCCGGTGCCATCACCTCACTCGTTTCCTATCCAGCGCTGCTCGCCGTCGGGGTGGCCCCGCTGGCCGCCGGGATCGCCAACATCGTCGCGCTCACCACCTCATGGCCGGGGTCGGCGCTCGCCTCCCGGCAGGAGCTCGCCGGTCGCGGAGGCTGGCTGGCCCGCTACACCCCGGTCGCGGCGGTCGGAGGCGCGCTCGGCACCGCGCTGCTGCTGTCGACCTCCCCGGGTGTCTTCACCCGGATCGTCCCCTTCCTCGTCGCCGCGGGCTCGCTCGCGCTGCTGCTCTCCCCGCGGCTCACCGCCCGACGGGCGCGCGCAGGCGAGCGGGGCCGCACGCATCGCAGGGGGTTCGCCGCCGCGGCCGGCGTGCTCGTCGTCTCGGTGTACAACGGCTACTTCGGCGCCGGCGCCGGCGTGATGCTCCTCACCCTCTGCCTGGTCGTGGCCGACGATGCGCTGCCGGTCGCCAACGCGCTCAAGAACATGCTCGTGGGGGCCGCCACCATTGCCGCCGCGATCGGTCTGGTGAGCTTCGGGACGGTCGACTGGACGGCGGTCGTCCCGCTCGGGATCGGCGTGTTCGTCGGCGCCACGGCTGGGCCGGGGGTGACCCGGACGCTGCCCGAGCGAACTCTGCGCTGGCTCGTCGCCCTCGTGGGGATGGGGCTCGCCGTGCAGCTGTGGCTCAGCCACGGCGCGTGAGCGGCCCGATGCCCGTCAGGGGGGTGTGAGCTGGCGGGGGCTCCGACCCGTCAGGCAGTGCTTAGCGGGGCCCGGGACCGCTAGGCCTGAGGGGGGCCCGGGTCCGTCAGGCGGTCTGAGCGGGGCCCGGGTCCGTCAGGCGGTCTGAGCGGCGGCGGCCCGCCCCTCGAGCTCGGCGAGGCTGAGCGGATGGGCCGGCGGCGCATCGCGGATCGCGTGCTCGGTGAGCGTGAGCTCGCGGTCGACGTGAATGAGCGTGCCCGCGGGAATCTGGCGCCAGCCGGGATCGTCGTCCATCCGTTCGGTGGCCACCACGGTCGCCGGCCGCCGGGCGAGCTCGGCCGACTCGGCGCCGATCCGCTGCCCGCGCGCGTGTTGCAACGGTGTGCCGCCGGCGGTGCGCTCGAGCACGAACAGGTCGTGGACCGTGGGGTAGCGCAACGCCCACAGGTTCTCGGCGTCGATCATCACGAAGTTGAGGGCGAGCATCCGCAAGTTCTCGGCGACCCAGCGGACGGCCGCCGCCACCCCGCTGACGACATCGCCGTGACGCTCAATCTCTCGGGTGATGAGGGCGAACAACCGCTCAGAGTCGGTGTCGCCGCGCACCATCGCCATCGCGCCGGCGAGCTCGGCCTCGAGCGCGGGCAGATCCTCGACCATCCCGTTGTGGGCAAGCAGCCGGTTTGCCATCTCGAACGGGTGGGTGTTCACCGGCGTGAGCGCGCCAGTGGTCGCATAGCGGACATGGGCGACGAACGTGGGTGAGCGCACGCTCCGCGCCTCCCGGGCGAACGTGGGATCGGTGTTGGCGGCGAGCGGCTGCTTGGAGACATGCGGTCGTGCCCCCTCGAACCATCCGAGTCCCGTGCCGTCGGGCTCGCGGGCGCCCTGGGCGGAGAGCGAGTCGCGCGCGCGCAGCAGCCAGAACCGCGCAGTGACGGGGTCCGGACCTCCGCTCATCCCGAACAGTCGGCACATGGGTGTCGACGCTACCGGGTGGCGCGCGGTTGCGGGACGCCGCCGTGACCGTCGCTGCCAGGTGGGGGCGGTTGCGGAGCGCCGGCGACGATCATGGCGCTCGCGCGCGCCCGCGGCCTGACGACGATCGTCCGCGCCCGCGGCCTGACGACGATCGCCCGCGGCTTGGCAACGGGCGCAAGTGCGCGCCCGCGGCCTGGGGACGGTCCGTGAGAAACTGCCCATTCGTCCCCGTTTCCGCGTCGAGTGGGCAGACTCGGCACTGGGAATGCCGAATCGTCCCACTCGGGCTCCAGA
>CAXTTD010000331.1:0-4002 GCA_964246945.1 uncultured Solirubrobacteraceae bacterium
TGGTGGGACCTGGTCGCGGCGGGGTTCGGGGTCGGCGCCGGGCTGACCCTGGACGAGTACGCGCTGTGGCTGCACCTGGACGACGTGTACTGGGCCGAGGAGGGCCGGCGCTCGGTCGACGCGGTGATCATCGCTGCGGTGCTCGGCGGGCTGATCCTGCTCGGCGCGCGCCCGCTCACCGCCGATTCCACCAGCTCGACGATCGGGATCGTGGTCGCGGTCCTCGTGGTGCTGGCGCTCTGCGCCGGAGCGATGATCAAAGGCCGAACGATGCTGGGGATCTTCGGCCTCGTGCTGCCACTGGCCTCACTGTGGGCGCTCGTCCGGCTCGCGCGCCCCGATTCGCCGTGGGCGCGTTGGCGATATCCCGTCGGCGGCCGCCGGATGCGGCGGGCGATCGTCCGCGCCGAACGTCAGCGACGTCGCCACCGCCGCTGGCAGGATCTGATCGGCGGCGCGCCGAGCGTTCCCGGTCCGGCCGCGATCACCGCGCAGGTGCTCGCCGGGGACGCTGACGCGTCCGTCCCGGACGCGGCGGGCGAGGAGGACGGCGGCGGTTGAATGCGTCGCTGAGCGTCCGGTACGGTCGTGGCATGTTGGACGTCCGGCGTCTGCGCGTGCTGTGCGAGGTCGCTCGCGCGGGCTCTCTGGCGGGTGCCGCCGACGCTCTGAACTACTCGCCGTCGGCCGTCTCCCAGCAGATCGCGACGCTCGAGCGCGAGGTCGGCATGGCGCTCGTCGAGCGTCGCTCGCGCGGGATCATCGTCACCGAGGCGGGACGCACGCTGGTCGAGCACGCCGAGGCCGTATTCGACCGTCTGGAGGTGGCCGAGGCGGCGCTCGCCGGGATCGCCGCCGGCCGCGGCGGCCTGCTGCGGATCGCCGCGTTCCCGACCGTCGCGGCGACCGTGCTGCCTAAGGCCACCGGCGCGTTCCGAGTCGCGCACCCCGGTGTGCGGCTCAAGGTCACCGAGGCAAGCCCGGCCCAGTCAGTCGCGCTGCTGCGCGACGGCCGGCTCGATCTGGCGCTGACGCTCGACCTGTCGGCCACGGAGCGCGGGGTGGAGGTGGTTCACCTGTTCGAGGATCCGGTCCAGCTCGCGGTCCCCGCCGACCATCCGCTCGCCGCGGTCGGCGAGACGCGGCTGGCCGACCTCGCGGGCGAGACGTGGGTCGACGTGCCGCCCGCCCACTCCGACTCCAACCTGCTGGTGCGCGCGTGCGGGCGGGCGGGGTTCGTCCCCAACGTCGCGTTCGAGTCCGACGACTACGAGGTGATCCGCGAGCTGGTCGCCACGGGCGTCGGGATCGCACTGCTGCCCGACCTCGCGCGGCGCCCGCCTGACGAGCGGGTGGTGCTCGTCTCGCTGGGGCCGGGCGCGCCGCACCGCACGATCCAGGCGGCGGCGCGACCGGAGCTGATCCGCACGGCGGCCGCCTCCGCGATGCTCGAGATCCTCCGAGCCCAGCCGCATCCCCACCCGCGCGCGCCGGCTCCCGTCTCACGCGCGGGGGCGACAGCCGCCGCCGCCGCGCCATCGGGTCAGGCTGCGGCGACCGCCTCGCCCCCGAGCCGGTAGGCGCCCGCGTAGTCGGGGTCGGTGATCGCCGGGCGATCGATGCGGAACGGCTCGATCGGATACTGCGTCGCCTCGGTGAGCGTGAGCTCGGACAGGATCCGGCCGATCACGCTCGCGAACTTCGCCGCGTGACCGGCGCCGAGCGCCATCGTCAGCCGGGGATGGCCGGGGACGTGGTCGATGATGAAGTCGCGGTCGGGCGGCATGTCGTAGATGCAGGCCCGGGTGCGCAGCACCGGGCCGGTGAACCCGGGAAGGATCGACTCGCAGAACCGCGCCACGGCGGCGGCCTGTGCGGCGTCGGGGACGCGGTCCCAGGTGGCCATGTCGATCTGCGGACCGTCGAGGTTCTCGCGCGCGGCCTTGGTCGCGACCTCGCCGTAGACCGGGAAGCCGTAGTACTCGTGCTCGCCGTGCCACAGCCAGATCGGGAACCGGTCCGGCGCGAAACGCGCCAGCTGCGTCGTGGCGAAGTACGTCACCTGCTCGTGGGTGAGGCGGATCGGGAGCTCGATACCCAGGCCGCGCAACAGCGTCGGCGTCCACGCGCCCGTGCACAGCACCGCGTGCTCGGCGCGGATCGTGCCCGCCGCGGTGTCGATCTCGACGCCGTTCGGCGTGCTGCGGATCGCGCGCATGCCGGCATGGGGGATCACCGTCGCTCCGTGGGCGCGGGCGAGTGCGAGGTGCACGGCGCACGCGCGGCGGATGTCGAGAATCCCGCCGTCGGCCTGGTAGAGCGCCTGGTGGTCGCCGGGGACCTGGAACTGGGGCCAGCGCGCCATCAGCTCCGCGGCCTCGAGACGCTCGAACGGGACGTCGTGGGCGCTCATCGCGTGCGCGAACGCCTCCAGGATCGCGCCGCCGTCGGTTCCTGGCCGCGCGACGTCGACCGATCCGGTGCGGTGCACGAGTCTCATTCCCGACTCCGCCTCGACGACGTCCCACGTCGCGTAGGCCGACTTGGCCAGCGCCGTGTAGCGCTCGGCGTGGTAGGCGAGGCGGATGATCCGCGAGTGGTCCTCCGAGGCGCCGAGCTCATGGCCGAGCTCGTACTGCTCGAGGCACACCACCTCCTCACCCGCGGTGCGGCTCAGCCAGTACGTCACCGCCGAGCCCAGGCCGCCGCCGCCGATCACCGCAATCCGGTATTCGTCGCGCATCGTCACAGCCTCGCCGAGAACGCGAGGTTGTCCTCCTGCAGGCTCGGCTCTGAGCCGAAGAAGGCGTGCTTGGTCATGTCGGCCGAGTAGCGACTGGACGGCGGGGTGCGCCCCAGCGCCTCGGCCATCGCCCGGATGTGATGCGGGGCGGCGCCACAGCACAACCCCAGGTAGTCGACGCCGAGCGCGACCGCGTCGCGCGTGAACGCGGCGATGTCGTGTCGGCTGCAGGTGAACGGATCGAGCGCGGTGGGGAACGGCCCGCTGCCGTCGGTCAACTTCGGATCACGCAGCGATTGCATCGTCGGCTCGTGCGCATGGGTGCGGTACGGAACCGGCAGCGCGGCGACCGACACGTCAACCGCGGCGCGGATCTCGGCGAGCAGCGGCAGCGTCGTCTCCGGACCGCGGGCGCAGTTGAGGCCCACCACGATCGCGCCGGCATCGGCAAGGCGCCGGCACGCCTCCGCCGGCGTGAGGCCCTCGCGCGTCCACGGATCCTGGTGGATCGAGAGCGTCATCACCGCCTCCAGTCCGGCGTCGCGGATCACCTCGCAGGCGAGCAGCGCCTCCCCCGCCCACTGGAACGTCTCCCCGATCACGAAGTCGACGCCCGCGTCGGCCGCCCACCCCACCTGCTCGTCGAACATCGCGCGCACCCGGCGGCGCGACTCGGCGTCCTCGCCCCACACGTTGGTGTTGCAGATGTCGCCGGCGAGCAGCGTCCCGGTCTCGCGCGCGACCTCGCCCGCGATCGCGAGCGCCTGGCGGTTGAGCGGCTCGAGCAGGTGCTCCTGGCCGACCACCCGCAGCTTCTCGCGGTGCGCGTAGTAGGTAAACGCCTCGACCACGTCGGAGCCGGCGTGGACGAACTCCCGGTGCAGACCCCGGACGAGGTCCGGGTGCTCGAGCACGACCTCGGGAACGAACGCGCCGGCCTGCAGGAAGCCCCGGCGCTCGAGCTCGAACAGGTAACCCTCGGCGCAGATCACCGGGCCGGAGGCAAGGCGGTCACGAAGGCCACCGCTGGAGGGAGGAGGAGTTGGCATATCTCCACGCTGACAGCGCCCGCGCCTCCGAGCCACATCAATCGTCGTCCCCTACCGTAAGCTGCCCTTACGGCTGGGGTCGCGGAGTCGCGAGACGGAACGCCTCATCGATGCATCGCGGAGGGGGCCTCGAGCTGCCGCCGGAGGGGATGCCGGTGAGCCGAGTGACCGCTCCCGGACGCCGACGTCCGGAATTGCCCCGGCGACGTG
>CAXTTD010000331.1:4012-4236 GCA_964246945.1 uncultured Solirubrobacteraceae bacterium
CGGCCTGCAGGAAGCCCCGGCGCTCGAGCTCGAACAGGTAACCCTCGGCGCAGAGCACCGGGCCGGAGGCGAGGCGGTCACGACCACCGCCGCTGGAGGGGGGAGGGGTGGGCATGGCGCCACGCTGACAGCGCCTGCGTTCTCACGCCACACCAATCGCCGTCTGCTGCCGTAAGCGGCGCTTACGGCTGGGCCGGCAGGCTGGGGGGCGCGTGGGCGCGCGT
>CAXTTD010000332.1:0-4228 GCA_964246945.1 uncultured Solirubrobacteraceae bacterium
GGCCCGGAGCGACCCGCAACCGCAGCGTCAGCCGAAGCGGACCTTGCCGTTGGACCGGGCCCGCGCCTGGGCGCGGTCCACGAAGTCCAGGCGCTTGGTCGCCGCTCGAAACAGGCGGGTGACGAGCTCGAGGCGCGCGTTCTCGGAGCGCAGCTCGAGCAGCCCCTGCTTGGCCTCGTTGCCGAAGTCGACGGTCGCCGCCATGCCGAACGCGTCGAGCTCCGCGAGCTCGGCCGCCTCGGGCTCGCGGTCGGTGGCCCGGCGCACGAGCTCCCCGTAGATCTCACGCGCGGCGGCCACTGCGTCGGGGTCGGCGACCTCCGCGCGGTCGTCGAGCATCTCGACCATCCCGGCCGGATACGGCAGGTGGGAGCGGCGCTCGAGGATGCGGCACGCCCGGGTGCCCCGCGCGACGAGATTGATGCGCCCGTCCTCGAGCCGCTCGATCACGTCGTCGATCGCGCACGCGCAGGCGACCTCGCGCAGCCCGTCGTCGGCGACCCACACGATCCCGAACTCGCTCGCGCTGTCCAGACAGTGAGCCATCATCGCCTTGTAGCGGTCCTCGAAGATGTGCAGTGGCACGAGCTCGGAGGGCAGCGCGACGAGCCCCAGCGGGAACAGCGGGAACTCGTCGATGATCTCGCCGGGCACGTCAGCGCCGCGCGGAGAGCAGCAGGTTGTAGAAGATCGCCGGCGGCAGTCGGCCCTCGAGCAGGCGGGCGTCGAGGCGCTGCAGCGCGAGGTAGCCGTGGAAGGCGTATTGGCGCCAGAGCACCGGGACGTCGTCGGGATCCGCGGAGGCCTCCAGCGAGCGGTTGAACCAACCGAACCAGTTCGCGGCGAGCTCCTCGCCGCGGACGCGCACCTCCGTGAACCCGGCCCGACGGGCGTAGCGGGAGAGCTCGCCCGGGTCGAAGGCGTGGATGTCGACGAAGCGCTCGAGATCATGATCGGAGGCCGACTCGTGCCCCCGCGCTCCGTTCCCGTCGGGAGCCGGGGAGGCCCGCAGCGCCCGCCGCCACAGCGGGGCGACGAGCCCGGCGCCGCGCTTGGGCAGAGCGGCGAGCCGGTCGCCGAACCGCGAGGGCTCGCCCGCGAACGCGATCCACCCGCCGGGTCGCAGCACCCGGTGGAACTCCGAGAAGGCGCGCCGCAGGTTGGGCAGGTGGTGCAGCACCGCGTGGCCGAGCACGAGGTCGAAGCTCTCACCGGCGAAGGGCAGCGACTCGGCGTCGGCCCGCGCGGTGTGCACCTCGAGGTCGAGCCGCTCCGCGTTGGCAGCGAGGGTCGCCACCATCCCGGGGGAGATGTCGGTGCAGGTCGCGCTCGAGACGAGGCCCTCCTGCAGCAGGTTGAGGCTGAAATAACCGGTGCCGGCACCGATCTCGAGCGAGCGATCGAAGCCGCGGTCGAGCTCGGAGCCGAGTACCTTGCGCAGCTTGCCGAGTACCTGGGCGCGGCCGATCTCGCCGAAGTCGATGCCCCACTTCGCGTCGTAGCTGTCGGCGGCGACGTCGTGATAGCGGGTGTTGACGTCGCGGATCTCGTCCGCCGTACGCAGCGCGCTCATCCTCGGGCGGACATTAGCCTGTCTGTCTGCGATGGCGACCGAGCCCTTCGTCCAGCAGGACCAGCCACCGGGGGTGCCGCCGCTGTCGCTCACCGGCGAGCGCACGCTCCCTGACGTGCCGGCCGAGAACTACTGGTACCGACGCCATCTCGCGGTCTACGAGTGGATCGGCGCTCGCGTGCTCGGCGCCCGCGTCCTCGACATGGCTTGTGGTGAGGGATACGGCTCGGCGGTGCTCGCGCGTGGGGCCGCGGACGTGCTCGGCGTCGACGCCAACCCCGAGGCGTACGAGCACGCCCGGCGGCGCTACTCCCAGGACAACCTGCGCTTCGAGCGCGGTCTCGTCGAGACCCACGGGGAGCGTGGGGCCTACGACGCCGTCGTGTTCCTGCAGACGATCGAGCACGTCCACGATCCGGTCGCGGTGCTCAGTCACCTGCGCTCACGCCTGGTCCCCGGCGGCGCCGTCTACATCTCCACCCCGAACCTGCTCACGATCGCCCCCGCGGGGGCGGAGAAGTCCACGAACCCGTGGCACCTGCGGGAGTACCGCGCGCACGAGTTCGACGCGCTGTGCCGCACGGTGTTCGAGCAGGTGGAGCTGCTCGGCCTGCACCATGCCCGGCGACTGCGGCTTCACGAGCTCGCGCTGCGCGGCGGCTGGGACGCGATCCACGCGCGCCTGCGCATCACCGCGCCGTTCTACGCGCGCTTCACCCCGGCGATCACCGCGCGCGACTTCGCCCTGCGGCCGTACGGGCTGGAGCGGGCGCTTGACTTCCTCGCGATCTGCCGGGTGCGATGAGCTCGTTCGACGACCCCCGCTTCGACGATCCGCGTTTCGAGGACCCTCGCTTCGAGGACCCTCGCTTCGAGAACCCGGGCGCGGAGGACCCGCCCCGGGGGGTCCGGCGCGACGCCGGCGCTACCACTCCCGTCGCCTGCAGATCACCGCGGGCCTGCTCGCGCTGCTCATCCTGCTCATCCTGGTCGTGCCCCGCGATTCGAACGTGTCGCGCACGCTGCCCGCCGGGGGGTGGGGCCGGACGATCCGCTGCCTGGAGCGCGATCAGCTCGACCACCTGGAGGACACCGTCACCGGCGCGCTGCCGACGTCGCGTACGAAGGACGTCGTCGTGCAGCGGATCCACGGCACCACGCTCGCCGAGCTGCACGAGGCGCCCTCCGCCGCCGCGGCGCGGTCGTTCGCCCGTCGCGACGCGTTCAGCGCGATCTCGCCGGCGGATCCCCGGAGCGACGGCCGGATCGCCTGGGCCTACGCGCTGAACGGCGATCCCCCGCACGTGGTCGCCAACCCCGGCGAGCGCACGCTCATCGGCTTCTGCGTGCGCACGCCCGACCGTGCCCACTGATGTCTCAGGACGAGCTCGCGCTCGTCCTGCCCACCCGCACGCCCTACGCTGAGGGGCAGCGTGGAATAGGGCGTATGTGCCGGAAGCAGGGGTCGCCTCAGCGTAAAGCGCGCGCTGCGCGCGCACCAGTCGGCGCGCGCCAGGAGGCACGCGGAGCCGATCCGAGCTCGAGGAGCCGCCGATCAGCGAATCTGAGCGCAGAGCGTGAGGGCGAGAAGAAGGCGTCGCGGTCCGCGGGAGTAGCCTGCGGCGATGTCTCAGGGCGAGCTCGCGATCGTCCTGCATACCCACATGCCGTATGTGGAAGGCGGCATGGCATGGCCGGACGGTGGCATCGGCCATCCGGACCGACTGTCCTCATACCTGCGGAACCCCGCGGGGTTCGGCATCTGGCCGTTTGGCGAGGAGTGGGTGTGGGAGGCGGTCGCCACGTCCTACCTGCCGCTGCTTGAGGTACTCGACCGTCACCGGCCGGCACCGCTCACCCTGTCGCTCACGCCGGTGCTGTGCGACCAGCTCAGGTATCCCGGGGCGATGGCGCGCTGCCTGGCGTTCCTGCGCGAGATCCGCTGCGAGTCCCATCGCCGCGACGTCGCCGAGCTCCGTGCCGCTGGTGAGCCCGGGCTCGCCGGCGAGCTCGAGCGCTCTGCCGCCGAGTATGCGGCGGCCGCCGCGCGACTCGCGCCGCTTGAGCGCAACCCGGCCGGGGGCGGGCTGCTCGCCGCGCTCGGCGCCCACGCGAGCTGGACCTCCTCGGCGAGCCACGCGGTGCTGCCGCTGATCGCCACCGAGGCCGGTCTCGCCCTGCAGCTCTCCACCGGGATCGGCTCCCACCGCGCCCGCTTCGGCGGCTGGGCCGGTGGGTTCTGGCTGCCCGAGTGCGCGCACGTCCCGGCGCTGCATCCGGCGCTCGCCGCGGCCGGGGTGCGGGCGACGTGCGTTGAGTTCACCGAGCGGTTCGGACGCGGCGCGCCGGCCCATCTGCGCCCGCTGACCACCAAGAGCGGTCCGGTGCTGTGGCCGATCGACCGCGCGGTGATCGACCTCGTGTGGGGCGCCGGCGGCTACCCGTCGCGGGCCGCCTACCGCGACTACCACCGATATACGAGCCACCGCCACCGGGCGTGGCGGATCGACGGCCGCCCCTACGACCACGCCGCCGCGCTCACCCAGGCCCGGGCCGACGGCGCCGAGTTCGTCGCCGCGGTCCGCGAGCGGGTCGCGGACGGGGGAGTGTGCGTGTGCGCCCTCGACACCGAACTGCTCGGGCACTGGTGGTACG
>CAXTTD010000333.1:0-4212 GCA_964246945.1 uncultured Solirubrobacteraceae bacterium
CGTCTGCTGTCGTAAGCGGCGCTTACGGCTGGGCCGGCAGGCTGGGGGGCGCGTGGGCGCGCGTGGGTCCAGTCCGTCAGGGAAGGTGGCCATGGTGATCGCCGCCCCGCGGAACCCTCATCGCTGCTTCGATGGCTCGCGGTCGCCGTCGCGATGCCATAGTCGACCTATGCTGGTGGGTTCAGATCAGCAGTTCGACTGCATGGTCTCATCGACCCAGCGCAGCACCCCGACCCGTCCCACCTCAGCCGGCGAGGGGACATCAGCGAGGTATGCCTCACGGATGTCGCCATCGGCGGAAACCTTAAGATCAGACGTGTCCCGCGTTGTCGACCGACGCGAGGCGTGCGGAATGAGAGATACCGCGTGGTTCCTATCTACGCAGTTGCCGGCGGAACGTTCATCGTCGTCGGTGTGGTCGCCGCGGTTCTCGTCGCGGTGGCGTTCAGCTTCTACACCTACCGGGGGAGCATGATCAACGCTCATCCCAACGACGGTCTGGACGGCGCTCCCGAGGCGAAGGACCCCAGCCAGGCGTCTGGCCGAGGGCGCACCCCGGACGCTCATCCGGATGAGCCCGGCACCGGCGGCGCGTTCTCCACGCACGGGACGAAGTAACGGCGGCGCCGACCCCTTGGAGGGCGCGATGACCGAACCGCGTGACCGCGACGAGCTCGTGGAACTCATGAGTCGTTACGCCAACATGCCGGACACCCAGAATTGGGACGAGCTGCCGCGCTCGGTCTTCTGCGACGAATTCATCGCCGACTTCAGCTCACTCGGCGCGCCGGTCGCGACGGTCAGCCGTGACGCCTGGTGTCAACGATCCAGGCAGGCGTTCGCCGGCTGGACGGCGACCCACCACGCGATCACCAACCATCAGATCGCCGTCGACGGGGACCGGGCGACCATCCGAGCCCACATCCGCGCCGAGCACTGGGCTCCCCCCGGGGTGGCGGCGGGCGGCCCGAACCGGTGGCTGGTCATCGGCTTCTACGACAACGTCGCCGTGCGAACTCCCGCGGGGTGGCGGCTGAGCTCGGTCAGGCTGACCATGACCCACCAGGAGAACGAGGAGCTTCTCGCGGCCTCGATGGCAGCGGCGAGTGGCATTCATGCGACGCGCTGAGCGAGGCTGGAACTGGCCTCAGGTGGGTACACCTCGGTGATGGCCGGGCCCAGCGAAGATGTGGACCTCGATGCGATCCGCGGCGCACTCGAGGAGATTCGAGACCGGACTCGAGAGCGCTTGGCGGCGCTCGCCGCGCGGCCTGAACGCGGCAGCGCCCAGGGGTTTGGCAAACGGATCGGCGACGGGACAACGGAGGCGGTGCGCCGTCTCACCGACATCGGCGTCGGGGATTCACTGGAGCGAGTCCTCGCTCGGACCGAGCGGGCGGTGGCGAAGCTCGATGACGGCAGCTACGGGCTCTGCGACGCCTGCGGTGACCCGATACCACCCGGCCGCCTGCGAGCGTTGCCTGACGGCGTGTTGTGTCTGAGGTGCGCTGCGTCTGAGCGCGTCGCACCCGCTGCGCGCCGCCGGTAGGGGCGGGACGCGGTCAGGTGCTGACGGTGCGGCCGAGCAGGTCCAGGAGGGCGGTGAAATGCCGCTCGGTGGCGGTCGCGTCAAAGGCGGCGGTGTCGGACATCGTGTAGCCGTGGGCGGCGCCCGGGAACTTCTCGGTGGTGTGAGTGACGCCGGCCTCGTCCATCGCCCGGTCGAGCGTCTCGATCATCTCGTCGGTCATGCTCGAGTCGTTATCGGCGTGCCCCCAGAACACCTCGGCGGTCACCCGGGAGGCTCGGGTGTGGGGGCTGTCGGGGTCCTCGGTGACCATGCCGCCGGTGTGAAAGCCGCCGAGCGCGGCGACCCGGTCGGGGTGAGCGGCGGCGATCTCCCAACCCAGGCGCCCGCCCATGCAGTAGCCGGTGACGCCCACGGGTCCGGGCGCGAGTTCACTGAGGCGATCGAGGTAGGCCGCCGCGTCGGCGGCGATCACCGCCGGGGTGAGCGCCTGCGCGAGCGGCCGCATCTCGCCGATCCACGCGGTGCGGGCATCGTTCTCGCGCAGATCCGGGATCGGTTTCGCCGCGGCGGGCCCGCCGCGGTAGAAGACGTTGGGGACGAGCACCGCGTAGCCCTCGCCGGCGATCCGGTCGGCCATCAGCCGGATGCGTTCGCGCAGGCCGATGATGTCGATGATGAACAGGACGCCACCGCGGATCTCTCCGTCCTCGGGCGTGGTCAGGTAGGCGTCGGCGACGCCGTCGGGCACCGCGATCTCAGTGGTCTGGGGCATGCGCTCAGCTTCGCAGGTGCAGCGGCGCGCTCGCGGGCGAACCCCAAGGCTCCGGATCGCGGCCCTCCCCGACGCGGTAACCACACACGAGACTCAGCAGCCTGCATCTGAAAACCTGCGCGAGATGCAGCTCATCGAACGCATCGCGCTGATGAACGCCTCTTGGGACTATCGCGATTACCGCTACCGAATCGACGACGCCTTCATGCGTTTCTGGTTTCGCTTCGTGCCGCCAAGCTCGTCGCAGGCATTAGCTGAAATCGCATCGCTCGACCGGTGCGGTGGAATGAGGACCGTACGATCAAGCCGGGTCGTTCGCCGGGCGGGGAGTCCCCGCGCCGCTGCGATCGAACCGCCTGCGCTCAGGCGAGTGTGGTCAGACGGATGAGACCGGCTCAGGGGCCTTGAGCTCAGGTGCAGGCGGGACGGCGACAGAGGCGTCTGGTGACGCTCCGACGCCTCGTCGCAGCTCGACCTGGGGGATGAGCCACGAGGCGAGAAACGCGATCAAACCAATCGGGGCGGCAATGATGAACACGGTCTGGATGGATTGCGCGTAGGCAGCCGCGATGCCGTGCTGGACGGCGTGCGGGAGCTTATCCAGGATCGCCGGGGTGACGCTGGCACTGGATAGGCCGTGGGGCAGCTTGGCGGTGCCGAGGTGACGGACGAGGTTGCCGACGAGCACGTTGCTGAAGATGGCGCCGAAGATCGCCGTGCCGAACGATCCTCCGATCGACCTGAAGAAGGTCGCGCCCGACGTGGCGACTCCGAGCTCTGAGTAGGGGACGGCGTTTTGCACGATCAGGACGAGAACCTGCATCACGCAGCCCAATCCGATGCCGAGCACGAACATGTACAGGCCGGAGACGATCAGGCTCGTCCCGATCCCGACCTGGGCGAGGAGCAGCAGCCCGATGGTCAGCATCGCGGTGCCGGCGATCGGAAAGACCCGATAGCGGCCGGTCCTGCTGATGACGATCCCCGAGCCGGTGGAGCAGATGATCAGGCCGCCCAGGAGCGGCAGCAGCTGCAGGCCGGATGTGGTCGGCGACTCACCGTGGACGATCTGAAAGAACAGGGGCAGATACGTGATCGCGCCGAACATCGCGAATCCGACGATGAACCCGACGAGGCTGGTGACCGAGAACGCGCGGATGGAGAACAGGTGCAGCGGCAGCACCGGTTCGGTCGCGCGACGCTCCACGAACACGAAGACGGTGAGCAGCACGACGCCGGCGGCGGCGAGGCCGATGCTGGTCGGCGACCCCCAGGCCAGGGTGGTTCCCCCCAGGCTCGTGAAGAGGACCAGGCAGCTTGCCGAAAGCGTGAGCAGCACCGCTCCGAGGTAGTCGATGACGTGGTGCACGCGCCTCAGGTTCCCCGGTACCTGGACCGCGATCACCGTGAGCGCGAGGGCGCCGATCGGGAGGTTGATGTAGAAGATCCAGTGCCAGGAGAGCTGCTGGACGAAGAAGCCGCCGAGCAGCGGCCCGATGATGCTCGCGATCCCGAACACCGCGCCGAACAGTCCTTGGTAGCGGCCGCGCTCACGGGGAGAGACGATGTCCCCGACGATCGCCTGCGCGCCGACCATCAGCCCACCACCGCCGAGACCCTGCACTGCCCGGAAGGCGATCAGCTCGGTCATGCTGCGGCTCAGCCCCGACAACGCCGAGCCACCCAGGAAGATCACGATCGCCGCCTGGAAGAACACCTTGCGGCCGTACTGATCACCCAGCTTGCCCCACAGCGGCGTTGAGACCGTGACCGCCAGCAGATACGCGACGACGATCCACGCCAGGTGCGACGCGCCGTGCAGGTCAGCGACGATCGTCGGCAGCGCGGTCGAGACGATCGTCTGATCCAGCGCGGCCAGGAACATCCCCAGCATCAACGCGCCGATGAT
>CAXTTD010000334.1:0-4203 GCA_964246945.1 uncultured Solirubrobacteraceae bacterium
GCTCCGCGAGCGGTCCCGAGCGACCGGCGCCGCCCACCTCGGATACCTCGCCGCCCGCGCCCGCGACCGCCCGGGCGGCGGGCGAGGTCAGCGGCGGGCGCTCGGGGTCGGGCCGTGGCGGCGTGGCGAGCCGGGGAGCGGGCGCCACCGCGGCGACGGAGGCGGTCCCCGGCGGCGGGACCGGAACCACGACCTCGCCGACCCACAGCACCGCCTGACCGGGCTGCTCGGGTACCGCCCAGTCGGGAACGTCAAAGCTCGCGGCGAACGGGCGCTCGGCCGACGACCGACCGGGATCCCCGTCTGGTTTCCCGCCGCTGGCGGGGAAGCGGTGGCGACGACCGTGCAGCTGCACGACGAGCAGCGCGTCCGCCGCGCCCGGCTCCTCGCCCATCGGCGACAGCCAGTGGCCGCTCACGCTGAGCCGCACCTGATCCGCTTCGCCGCGCGAGCGCTCCACGCGGTCGATCGCCAGGGGGATCTGCGTGGCGGTGTCAGTCATCGGGATCGTGGCGTCCGGCCACCGCGAGAGGTGGGGCCGGCGTCACTGAACACATTCGCCGCCACGACCCCGCACCCTTCCTAAAGGTTCCCTATACGGCGGGCTGCAGGCGGGCTGTCATGCCGCGCCTTCAGTCCGACTGGGTCGCCTGGCGCCCGGCCGCGAGCACGCCGGCGAGCACCGCGACGCCGAGTCCACCGAGCGCGAACTTCGCCGCGGACCCGCTCAGCTTGCGCCGCGCCCACCACTTGCCGACCTGCCAGACAACGAACCCGAGTGCCTTGTATCCCATGGCCGGATCGTACCCGGGACCCCGGCGGACCACGCGGCGCCGCGTTTAGCGGAACACCTCGCGCACCTCGCCGGCGCGCGCGGCGAGACCCGCGAAGCGCTCGGCGAACTCCGTGCGAGCGGCCTGCTCGTCAGCGGTGAGCCGGTCGGCGAGGACCCCCATGGCGAGGCACGCCTGCGGCCCACCGTCGAGCGGGGCGACCTCCGGGGCGAGGTTCCGGATCATCCCCACCTGGACCTCGCGGTCCTGGTGGCGGCCGAGCAGCTCCTGCATGTCCTTAAGCGAGCGCACCAGCGGGTCGACGGTCTCACCGGGGAACACCTGGGCCCCGAACAGCTCCAGCAGGTAGCGGAGCTCCTTGCCCTTCTTGCGCAGCGCGTGGAAGTCCTCGGCGGGCATCTGCGCGTCGAGCCGCTCCCCGGCGGCGAGGATCCGCTCGTACACCCTCACCACGCGCTCGCCGGTGAGCGAACCGATCGAGCGCCGTGCGGTGGGGCGCTCCTCGAGCGGCAGCTCCACGAGCGACTCGAGCAGCTGCTCCCAGTCGGCGAGCAGCTCGCCCACGCGCTCGGCCTGCAGGGTGAGCGCGAGGCGCCGCTGCGCGGACTCCCGCCGACCGGTGAGCGCGCGACGCAGCGGCTCGAGATCCTCGCGCAGCGGCGCGGGCACGCGCTCGGAGAGCACGTCGAACTCCTCGAGCTGGACGTCGAGGTCGCGGGTGACCCCGGTGGTGCGCTGCAGCCAGCGGAAGTCGCTGCGCAGGCCGGGCAGCTCGAGCGCCGGGAACACCCCCTGAAACTGGCGCTGAACGGTGCGCGAGCGGCGCACCGCGATCCGCAGCTGGTGCAGGAACTCGGGATCCTCGCCGTGCTCCGCGCCGGGCAGGTTGTCACGGACCACCTCGAGCAGCCGCCGCAGCACCGCCCCGGCGGCGGCGTCGGCCCGCTGCTCGTAGCCGATCGCGACCTCGACCTTCGCCCGCCGGACCTCGCCGAGGCTCATCTACAGGACGCTACCGAGCCGGTCGACGGCCGCGTCGATCTCGGCGTCGGAAACGATCAGCGGCGGCTCGAGCCGGATCGTCGCCGGGCCGGTCGCGTTCACCACGAGCCGCGCCTCGAGCAGCGCGCGGCGGGCGATCTCCGGCGCGTCGCGCCCGGCTGCGAGGTCGATGCCGACCATCAGCCCGCGGCCCCGGACGGCCGCCACGCCGGGTAGCTCGGCGAGCGCGGCGCGCAGCCGCTCCCCGCGGGCCCGCACGTCCGCGAGCAGCCCCGGGTCTCCGCACAGCTCGAGGGCGACGAGCGCGGCGCGGGCGATGAGCGGGCCGCCGGCGAACGTCGAGCCATGATCGCCGACCTGGAAGACGTCGGCGAGCCGCGGCCCGGTGATGAGCGCGCCGATCGGCAGCCCGCCGCCGAGCGCCTTGGCGCTCGTGAGCGCGTCCGGGATGACCGGGGTGTCCGCGTAGGCCCACAGGCTCCCGGTCCGCCCCATCCCGGTCTGGATCTCGTCGAAGATGAGCGCCGCGCCGGTGGCGTCGCACGCCTCGCGGGCGGCGATCAACAGCTCGTCGGAGAGCGGATGGATCCCCGACTCGCCCTGGATCGGCTCGAGCAGCACCGCGGCAGTCGAGTCCCCGACGGCGGCGCGCAGGGCGTCCGGCTCCTTGGCCACCGCGGTGAACCCGGGGACCAGCGGGGCGAACGGCGCCTGCTTGGCCTCCTGCGGGGTCGCCGACAGGGCGCCGTAGGTGCGGCCGTGGAACCCGTCGCGCAGCACCACGATCCCGCCGCCGGGCCGGGCGCGGCGGGCGAGCTTCAGCGCCGCCTCGTTGGCCTCCGCGCCGGAGTTGCACAGGAACACCTTGCCGCCCAGGGAGCTTGAGGCGAGCGCGGCGGAGAGCTCGAGCCCGGGCGCGGTGTAGAACAGGTTGGTGGCGTGGGTGAGCAGGCCGGCCTGCTCCTTGACCGCGGCGACCACGCGCGGGTGACAGTGACCCACGTTGAGCACCGAGATCCCGGCGAGGAAGTCGAGGTACTCATGGCCCTCGGAGTCCCACAGCCGGACGCCGGCGCCGCGCACGAACTGGACCGGCAGCCGCGCATAGGTGGGGATCGCGTGGTCGCGCTCGAGCGCCTGCAGCTCGGCGAGCGACGCGCTCACGCGGACGGCCCGGAGGAGATCTTGGTGCCCGAGCCGGCGTCGGTGAACAGCTCGAGCAGCAGCGAGTGGGGCACCCGGCCGTCGACGATCGCCGCCGAGGAGACGCCACCCTCGATCGCGGTCAGGCACGCCGCGAGCTTCGGTCGCATGCCGCCGGCGACGCCGGGCAGCGCCGCGGCGAGCTCGGCGGCGGAGACCTCGGAGATCGTCGAGTCGGGGTCGGCGGGATCGCGCAGCCAGCCGGGGACGTCGGTGAGGAACATCACCTTGTAGGCGCACAGCGCCCGGGCCACCGCACCCGCCGCCTCGTCGGCGTTGATGTTGTAGGAGTGGCCCTCGCGGTCGGCGCCGACCGAGGCGATCACCGGGATGTAGTCGGCGGCCACGTGGGTGAGCACCCCGGTGTCGACGTGCTCGATGCGCCCCACGAAGCCGATGTCCCGGCCGCTGGGGGACGCCTGGCGGGCAGCGCGGAACAGCAGCCCGTCATCGCCGCAGAGCCCGATCGCCGGCGAGCCGTGGCGGTTGAGCAGCGAGACGATGTCCTTGTTGACCTTGCCGACGAGCACCATCTTGGCCACCTCGACGGTCGCCGCGTCGGAGACCCGCAGGCCGTCGACGAACTCGATGGGCAGCTCGAGGCGCCGCATCCAGCCGGAGATCTCCGGCCCGCCGCCGTGCACGACGACCGGGTTCATGCCGACGTACTTGAGCAGCACGATGTCGCGGGCGAACTCCGCCTGCAGACCGGGCTCGGTCATCGCCGCGCCGCCGTACTTGATGACCACGGTGCGGCCATGGAACTCGCGGATGTAGGGCAGCGCCTCGAGCAGCGTGGTGACGTCGCGCGGCGGGCGGCGCACCGGGTGGCCGGCGGGGCTCATGTCGTGTACTCGGCGTTGATGGTCACGTACTCGTGGCCGAGGTCCGAGAAGTACACCTCGGCTTCTTCGCCCTCGCCGGGCAGTCCGATCTCGTACTCGACCTCGGGGCGGTCCACGGCGGCGGCGAGCGCGGCCCCGTCGTGCGCCACCGCCGCCCCGGCGGCGCACACCGGGACCCCCTCGATGGCGATGTCGATCGCGAGCGGTGCGGTCGCCCCCTGCCCCCCGAGCGCCGCGCCGACCGCCTGGAGCACGCGGCCCCAGTTCGGGTCCCCGCCGTACAGGGCGGTCTTCACCAGCGGCGAGTCGGCGACCGCGGGCGCGGGGGGGGGCCCCCCCCCCCGGGGCGCCCCGCGCGC
>CAXTTD010000335.1:0-1418 GCA_964246945.1 uncultured Solirubrobacteraceae bacterium
GGGCGGGCGGAGCGCCGGGCGGCCGCGTCAGGCGGCGACCGGACCGCCGAGCGGCTCAGCGCCCTCGACCGGCGAGAGCTCAAAGCTCCCGCAGTTCGGGCAACTGCCGGTGACGCGGAACGTCCGCACCGCGTTGGTGTGGGCCCCACATACCTCGCAGGCGCATCGCACGACCCGGGGGCGGGCTCGGGTGATCGGGTCGTCCGTCGCAGATGTCGAGGTGATGAGTTCCACGATGTCTCCTTACTCGTGGGTGAGGCCGGATAACCAGAATGTCGGCGCGCACTCCGTCCGCCTTGCCGGCGGCCGGAGAAAGCCAACGGGTGTACGAGAGGGCGGCAGGTATCTCGGCGTCGACTACCCTCGGCGCGCCCGGAGGAGCAACCGCCGACCCCGCTGATCGTGGCGGGCATCGCCTCACCTTCATCTCGCACCCGCTGGACCGCCGGGTCATCCCAGCTTGGTTGCGCAAGCGCTGCCGCAGAGAGCCGCAGCTGCGCCTGCAGCCAGTCTGGGTGCTCTTCGACGAGCGTCATTCTCCAGCCCCCGGCTTCGAGCGCCGCCACCAGATCCTGGCGTAGCCGTGGGGGACCACCGTCCGTCTGCCAGGTGGTCGCGATCAGCATCCCGCCGGGGCGGGTGACCCGCCACACCTCCGAGACGGCGGCGTCCAGATCGACCGCAAAGTGCAGAGCATCGAGACAGACGGTCGCCGCGACGCTCGCCGCCTCCACCCCGGTGGCATCAAGCGTTCCCTCGGCAAACACCGCCTGAAGACCGAGGTCAGCAGCGCGGGAGCGCGCCTGCGCGATGGCGACGCGCGAGATGTCGACGCCGCGCAGCGGACGCCCGCTGCGCTCGGCGAGCCAGATTCCGGGTCCGCCGCGTCCGCAGGCCGCGTCCAGCATGGTGCCCTCGTCGGCCTGGGCCAGCAGATCGGCGACGCGTCTCAGCCCTCGCATCGTGACAAAAGCAGAACCCCTGAACCTCCGCCGGTGCGGTGGCGTCGAAGTGGTCATGGAACAGCTCGCCGAGCAGTTGCGAACGGGCGGCGTCCTCGAAGTAGCGGTCGAAATCCGCCCCGGCGTAGCCCGCGTCCGGTCGGCGACCAGCGAGCGCGGGCTCCTCAGCCATCCCCGAGGCCTCTCTCATCGACGTGCCCATCCGGCTCGACGGCATCCTCCGCCGGGGCGGCGTCATGATCCAGATCGAATCCCTCGGATTGCAGCAACCTGCCGACGACGAGCTTATGAGCGTCGAATCCCAGGCGCTCGTACAGCCGCGCCGCCCCGTCGTTGTCGTCTTTGACGTGCAGGAACGCCCGATCGCCGCGACCCTCGATCAGCGCCCCGACCCCCCCCGGGCCCCCCCCCGGCCCCCCCAGGCCCGGGGAGGCCCGGGGCGGGGCGCCCAGGCGG
>CAXTTD010000335.1:1428-4189 GCA_964246945.1 uncultured Solirubrobacteraceae bacterium
CCCCCCCCCCCCCCCCCCCCCCCCCCCCCCCCCCCGCGCGCGCGTGACGCGCGCGGCCAACCCCTGGCCCTGGTAGGCCGGATCGGTGCAGACCATGCTGATCTCGGTGTACCCGGGGACATACCAGCGCTCGCCGGCCATGGCGATGAGCCGACCATCCTCGTGCACACCCAGGTACGTGCCGGTCTCAACCGTCCGCGGTCCAAACGGCCCGGGATCCGTGCGGCGAGTCAACTCGATCATCGAATCAACATCGTCGACGGTCAGGATCCGCGCCTGCGGTTCAGGCTGACCGAAGCCGACGGGGGAGACCAGCAGCCAGAACCGCATCTCGGCGAGGACCGACCATTGACCTAGCGGTGGGTCCCCGTCACCCACGAGCATCGCGGGCTCGGGCCCGCACAGGCGCCGGGCATCCTCCCAATCGCGGTCGCTCGCCGGCGACGGCAGGGTCATGAAGGGCGCGACGTCTGATCGGTAGCGCACCACCGACCCCCGACAACGGACAAGGTGTCGGTGCGCGCCGAGCATGCCGCGTCTGGTGACCTCATCCAGAGCACCATCGGGGACCGCGTCGTTCAGATCTCCGATCGGTCTCGGACTCATGCCGCGGTGAGCCTACTGAGCAGGCCCAGCGCGCCGAGCCGGCCGTTTGCCCCGCCGCCTCCTTGACTCCCGGATCTCCCGCGTGCTGGGCACCGGGGTCGCCCGGGAAGCCACTCTGGCGCCCCGGCCCGCGTCAGTCCCGGGTCGCGACGCGCGTCCCCACCTCCGGCGCGGCTCCCACCCGGCGCGCGAACGGCAGCCCGATCGCCCCAGCGGCGGCGAGCACCAGGAACGCGGCGAGCGCGCTGCCGCTCAGCACCCCGACGACGACGGCGACGATCAGCCCGCCGCCGTTGCCGGCGAGCAGCAGCACGCTCGTCGCCACCCCGCCGGCGCCGCCCATGCGCCGCTCGATCAGCGAGAGCATCACCGGCAGTGCGGTGAGCAGGAAGAACCCGGTGGCGGCGATCAGTGCGAAGTCGGCGGGGATAGTTGGGTGCACGAACGCGAGCGCGACCATGAACCCGGTGACAAGCATCACCGTGACGGTGAGGTAGCCCCGTTCGAGCCGGCGGCGCTCGACGAACGGCGCGAGGATGCCGCAGCCGATGATGCCGGCGAGCAGCATCGCTGCCAGCATCAGCCCGGCGTCAGTGGAGGAGATGCGGTCGCGGTGGAGGATCGGCTGCAGGTAGGTGCTGAGCGCGACGAAGATGCCCACCCCCACGAACGCGAGCCCCGAGAGCACCCGCAGCATCCCCACCTGCCAGGCCGCTCGCAGCTCCGAGAGCCCGATCGATGCCGCCACGCCACGGCTGGTGGGCGGTTGCTGCAGGGACGCGGCGAGCACCACGAACGCGGCGGCGCCGATGGCGGCCTGCACGACCAGCAGCAGCTTCACGCCGTGATCGCCCTCGAGTGCCGGACCCATCACGAGCGCGACGATCGCGCCCAGGAACTGGGCGGCGGAGCCGAGCGCGATCCCGGCGCTGCGCCGGTGCGCGGGCAGGTAGGCGGTGGCGGTCTTGGTGAGCGCGCCCAGCACGAGCGGCTGAGCGACTGCCACCACGAGCTGGCCCGCCATCGCCCACCCGAAGGTGGGGGCGACGAGGCGCAACAGCCCGCCCGCCGCGGTGAGACCGGCCCCGGTGAGCAACGAGCGCCGGAACCACCGGTCGAGCGCGAGACCCGCCGGAATCGCGAGCAGGACGTAGACGAGCGGGAACACGTTGGCCAGCCAACCGACCGCATCCCGCGAGACCCCGTAGTCGCGGGCCACATCGGTGTCGATCGCCGCGAAGGTGAGCCACAGGATCTGCGTCGTGGCGACGAGCGCGGCATAGGCGCCGAGCACCGTCCATCCGCTGCGCACTCGGCTCGGAGGGCGGGGCCAGGCGAGGCTGCCGGTCATGCTCGCGATCGCCAGACGTTACCCCGACGCCGGGCGGTCGAACGCTCGCGCCTCGCGGGCGCGTGACCAGGGCGGTTCGAGCGTCCGGGGACGAGCTTGGAAAACCGGGCCGATCTTGTGTCCGCGGCACCCCCGGTGATATGAGCAGCATGAGGGTTCAGAGGGAGAGACATGGCCGGATCTGGACTCGGAGGACACAACGATGACGAGGAGAGAGACGCCCCAATGCCTGCTGAGAGCTTGACCGACACCACCCCCGCGGAGTCGGTGTTCCGACTCATATATCGCAGTGAGAGCCTGATCGAACCCGAGCAGCGCTCAGTCGAGCTCGCATCCATCTTCACCACGGCGCGTAACAACAACCGGGGTCTTGCCATCACCGGCGCTCTGATGGTCACCGACACCGCGTTCGTCCAGGCACTCGAGGGCGACGAGAACGAGGTCAAGGCGCTCTACGAGTCGATCGAGAAGGACAGCCGCCATGAGCACGTGAACCTGGTCGAGCAGACGGTGGCCCCCCGCACCTTCGGCCGCTGGGCGATGGCCGAGGTCGCCACCGACGACCGCCCCGACCGCCGCCTCGTCAGCAATCCCAGCTCCGGCGAGATCGTCAAGATGGGCAAGGACCCCTCGATCACCCCCGAGCAGGAGCAGCTGTTTGCCCTGATGCGCGACGCGGCCCGCGACGGCGCCTCGCACTGACCCGCCGATCCGGCCGCGGGCCCGCCCGCGCCTACAATGGCGCAGTCCCGCCCCCATGGTCTAGCGGTCCAGGACGCCTGCCTTTCACGCAGGAAATCACGG
>CAXTTD010000336.1:0-4189 GCA_964246945.1 uncultured Solirubrobacteraceae bacterium
TGCGGCATCGAGGACCCCGCCGACCTCGCCGCCGACCTGCGCGCCGCGATCGGCTAAGCCGCCGGACGTCGCTCGCGCCGGACCGGCGACCCGGCTCACGGTCTGCGTGTACCGGCTCCGGCGGCCGAGCCGGTATCGTGCCCGTCAACACAAGTGTTGGACACCGAGGCGAGGGGGAGCCAGTGAGCGAGCCAGGGCGGTTGGCCCCGGCGCCCGAACGGCGAGCGGCGCTGGAGCAGCGCTTCGCTCCGTGGACGGAGATGACCGTGGCGGGGGTGTTGGAACGCGCCGCGGAGGAGTTCGGCCAGCGGCCGCTGGTCATCGGCGAGCACACGAGCTTCAGCTACGCCGAGGTCAGCGCGTGGGCACGGCGGATCGGCGCCGGGCTGGTGGCCCTTGGGGTGACGCCGGGTAACCACGTCGCGGTGGTCATCGCCAACCACCCCGAGTTCGCGGCCGTCAAGTTCGCGATCGCGTGGGCGGGGGCGACGTGCGTACCGATCAACTTCCTGTTCCGGACACCCGAGCTCGCCTATGTCCTCGCCCAGTCCGACGCGACGGTGCTCATCACCATGGACCGCCACCGCGATCTCGACTATCGCGCGTCCCTCGACGAGCTCTCGCCCGGCTGGGAGACAGCGGGCGGTGGCGAGCGGCTGCCCGGTCTGCGTCACGTGGTGTCGTTCAGCCCCGAGGGCGAGCCCGCGCGCGCCGGCGCCATGTCGCTCGCAGACCTCGAGCGACTCGGCGACGACGGCGGCGGCGCCGCACTCGCCGAGCTGGACCGCCGCAGCGCGGCCGCCGACCCGCGGTCCTACTCCGACATCCTCTACACCTCGGGCACGACAGGCGCCCCCAAGGGCGTGCTGCTGCGCCACGACCAGATCGTTCGCGAGTCCTACGCCGCTGCGTACCAGCGGGCGCTCGAGGACGGTCGGCGGATCATCTTCCCGATGCCGATGTACCACGTGTTCGGGTACATGGAGGGCCTGATGGCGGTCCTGTTCGTCGGTGGTGCGATCGTGCCCCAGGTCACCTTCGACGCCGCGCGCATGCTCGAGCAGATGGCCGCTCATCAGGTCAACGAGGTGATGGCGGTTCCGGCGGTGACACTGCCGCTGATCGCGGAGATCCGCCGCCGCGGCGCCGATCTGGGCTCGGTCCACACCGTGTTCTCCTCGGGCGGGGTGGCGCCCCCGAGCATCTGGGACGACATCCGCGAGGTGTTCGGCGACGTCGAGCTCACCACCGGCTATGGCCAGACCGAGACCACCGCGACGACCACCTGCACCAACCCCGAGGACGACGACTGGTTCGTGCGCCACACGAACGGTCGCCCGCGGGATGGCGGCATCGCCGGCGATCCGCAGCTCGGCGGTCGCGTCGCCACCTACAAGACGATCGATCTGCTCACCGGTGAGGATCTGGAGCCCGGCCGGAGCGGGCAGCTGGTGGCCCGCGGCATGGTCATCACCGACGGGTACTACGAGAAGCCCGAGGAGACCGCCGAGGCGTTCACGCCGGACGGCTGGCTGCTGACCGGGGACATCGGCAGTATCGATGGGGACGGACTGCGGCTGACCGGGCGGCTCAAGGAGAGCTTCCGGGTCGGGGGCGAGATGGTGATGCCCCAGGAGATCGAGAACGTCCTCGCCGAGCATGCCGCGGTCGCCCAGGCCCACGTCGTCGGGATTCCGCACGCGCGGATGGGGGAGGTGGCATGTGCGTGGGTGATCCCGGCCGACGGCGAGCCGCCGCCCGACCCCGAGCTGCTCGTCACCTGGTGCGCCGAGCGCCTGGCTCGCTTCAAGGTGCCACGCCCCCTGTTCGCGGTCGCACCCCCGCCCGCTGAGCCGCGGGACTAGGCGGCCGCCCAGATGCCGCCGTCGACGGGGAGGATCGCCCCGGTGACGTAGGCGCTGGCCCGGCTGGCCAGGTACACGGCGGCACCCGCCATGTCGTCGTCGCGACCGAGCCGTCGCAGCGGCGCCTGCGCGATCATCTCGTCTCCGTGCTCGGCGAGGGTCGCGGTCATCATCTTGGTCGGGAACGGTCCGGGCGCGATCGCGTTCACGGTGATCCCGCGCGGTCCGAGCTCGCGGGCGAGCACCCGGGTGAGCTGGTGAACAGCCGCCTTGCTCGCGGTGTAGGAGTAGTTCGAGAACGCCGGAACGCGCATGCCGTCGATCGAGCCGACGTTGATGATCCGCGAGGGATCGTCCTGGCTGGCACACTTCAGCAACAGCGGGAGGAACGCCCGCGACAGGAAGAACGGGCTCTTGAGGTTGAGCGCGAGCACCTTGTCCCAGCCGGCCTCGGGGAACTCCCCGAGCGGAGCGCCCCAGGCAGCGCCCGCGTTGTTGACCAGGATGTCGACGTGGGGCTCGCTGTCGCCGACCTCCGCGGCGAGTCGCACGCACTCGGCCTCGGCGGCGAGATCGGCGGGGATCGACACGATGTGCCCGATCGGGGACAGTTCGGCGACGAGGGCCTCGCCGGTCTCCGGCTTGCGGGAGCTCACGTAGACGGTGGCGCCCGCCTCGAGCAGGCCACGGGTGATCATCGCGCCGATTCCGCGCGTGCCGCCGGTCACGACGGCGACCTTGCCGGTGAGGTCGAACAGGTCCATGACGTCTCTCCTATCGGTCGGAATCGCGGGCGGCCTGGTAGGCGTCCCAGTAGGTGCGGTGCGCGTTGAACGGCTTGTCGCGCATGCGCACGGCGGGACGCACGCCGCCCTCACGCCACACCTCGGTGAAGACGTCCATGCCCGGTCCGGCGATCCCCATCGCGTCGAGGTCGTTGGCGGCGGCCATGCCGGCCTGCATCCCGGCGGCCTCGAACCAGCGGTTGGTGACCTCCTTGTGGGAGTAGATGGCGTCCAGCGGGACGTTGGCGACGCGCTCGGCGTAGGCGCGGCCGACCGCCTCGAGCTCGTCGCGGGGCACCGCCCGGTTCACGAGACCGAGGTCGGCGGCCTCCACGCCGGTCATGTTGTCGCCGGTGAACAGCCACTCCTTGGTCTTGCGCATCCCGAGGTGGATGGGCCAGAACGCGAACACGTGCAGCTCGCCCATCGCGCGCGCCTCCGGCTGACCGAACAGCGCATCGTCGGCGGCGAACGCGATGTCACACACCCCGAGCAGGTCCAGTCCGCCGGCCCCGCCGTGGCCGTGGGCGAGCGCGATCGTGCACTGGCGCAGCCGGAACAGGCGCATCCAGCGCTCGCGCGAGAGATGGAACTCGCGTCGCGACCACACGGGCGAGCGTCGGTGGGGCCGGCGCTGCACGTCGTCGCGAGCGCTCTCGGCGTCCCACAGGTAGGAGAACTCGGTGAGGTCGTAGCCGGTCGAGAAGTGGTTGCCGGTGGCCTTGATGATGAGCACGCGGGTCTCGTCGTCGAGGTCGAGGTCGTCCATCACGACGTCGAGTTCGTCGCGGAGCAGGCGGGACAGGGCGTTGCCCTTCTCCGGGCGGTTCAGGGTCACCGTCGCGATGCGGTCGGCCTTCTCGTAGATGATCGTCTCGAACTCCATGAACCTCTCCCTTTGAGTGCGAACCCGGCCGCGGTATAGTATCAACGCTGATGTTGAAAGCCACTCCCCTCAACCGGGCGTGAACGGCGCTCAGGTCGACGTGGTCGTCGTGGGCGCGGGCTTCGCGGGCCTGCGGATGCTCTACACGCTGCGCGACGAGCTCGGTCTCTCGGTCGCGGTGCTCGACGAGTCCGACGACATCGGCGGCGTGTGGCACTGGAACCGTTATCCGGGAGCCCGCTGCGACGTCGAGAGCTTCGATTACTCCTACGCGTTCTCCGAGGAGCTTGAGCAGGAGTGGCGCTGGAGCGAGCGCTACGCGACCCAGCCCGAGATCCTGTGCTACGTCAACCACGTCGCCGAGCGCTTCGACCTACGCCGCGACGTGCACTGCAACCGCCGGGTCACCGAGACGCGCTACGACGAGGACGCCGCGGGGTGGACGGTTGATACCGAGGCCGGGGAGCGCTTCAGCTGTCAGTACCTCGTGCTCGCAGTCGGCCAGCTGTCGACGACGAAGGCGCCCGAGTTCCCCGGCCAGGCGGATTTCGGCGGTGAGATCCACCACAGCGCCCGCTGGCCCCGGGAGGGTGTGGAGATGGCCGGCCGGCGGGTCGGGATCATCGGTACCGGCTCCTCGGGGACCCAGATGG
>CAXTTD010000337.1:0-4180 GCA_964246945.1 uncultured Solirubrobacteraceae bacterium
GGGATCCCGCGCACGGGGGTCGAGGTCGAAGGGAAAGGCCATCCGGGGGGCGGGAGTCTAGTGTCCCGTCTGGCAGATCAGGATCGGGGCGATGCTCGTCAGCTGCAGGTACCACGGCGCCGGCGACGCGTCGCTGCGGGTGCTCACGGTCGCCACTCGCTCCGCGGCGAGGGTGCCCAGCGGGGTCGTGGTCGCGGCGAAGCGACGGACCGCGAGGCTCACGGCGGCCCGGCCGGCCGTGAGCGAGACGCCGGTGGCCGGGAGGCGCAGCGCGACGGTGGCGACGGCTCCAGGGGCGAGCGCCGCCGGCGGGGTGAAACGAGCGCAGGATCCCAAGTGGGTCACGACCCCGTTGGCCGACGCGACGATGGCCGGGGGCTGGCCGGCGGAGCTCGGTGTTGCCCGTGATCCCCCCGCGGTGAGCGTGACATCACCGTCGGTGAGCAGCTGGGAGTCCGCCGAGGATTGAGCGAGCGAGTCGGCCCCCCGGAGCTGGGCGACGGTGTAGGCGGGGGTCCCGAGCGTGCGGGTCGCGGCGAAGTAGGAGCCGGCGCTCAGCCTGATGAACTGCCACAGCGCGATGTGAACGGTCGTCGTCGGCTTGACGGCGGCGCGGTCGAGCTCGACGGCGGTGAGCGCTCCGTTCGTCGACGCCCCCGAGTCGCGGTAGAAGACGCCGTAGTCGCGCATCACGCCCACGTTGGAGACGATCGCGACGAGGGTGACGAGCGCGAGGCCCAGCTGCCCGGCCCTCGGGAGTCGGGTGCCGCGGGCGAGCTCGGCGCAGAGCAGCAGGGCGAGCACGCAGTAGACGTACACGTAGCGGCTGGCCAGGGGATCGGCGAGGCCGTCGTGGACGATCGAGACCGAGGCGGCGAACACGACGAAGGTCACGCCGAGGGTCGCGGCGCGCGGGTGAGGACGCAGACGACGTGCTCGCCAGACGGCGAGTCCCGCGACGACGATGAGCAGCGGCCAGCCGTAGGTGAGGGCCGTCCCGGGGTCGACCGACGGCTGCAGTCCCGACACCCCGGCGAGCGCGCTGAGCGCGGCGGCCGCCGCCTCAGCGACGCTCACCGGAAACGTCGGGATCTCGCTGAGGTCGACCGCGTTGGGGTGGTAGGCGAGTACCCAGACGACGTACAGGCCGAGCGGGATCGCCCAGATCCAGATGTCGCTCCGGCGGCGCCGGATGAGCGCGACGTCGACGGCAATCCCCACCGCGAAGGCGACCCCGAGGCTCGTCGAGGCGACCGCGAGCAGCGTGAGCGCGCAGGCGCCGAGGTCGGCGGGCCGGGTCCGGCGGTCAAGCAGCATGAAGGCGGAGATCCCGGCGGCGCAGACGATCAGCCACGGGAGCTGAAACGACCACATCGTGTCCTGCCAACCCGGACCGAGGAACAGCATCGCGGCGGCGGCGAGCAGCGCCGGGAGCTCGCCGACCCGCACCCGCGCGTAGGCGAACACGACGACGGCGACCAGCAGGCTGAGCGCGATGATGACGACGCGGTAGGGCTCGTAGCTGCCCAGGCCAAAGACCGCGAACATCAGGTGATAGATCGCGATCGGGACGAGCGACAGGTGGCCGTTATAGGGCGCGAGGAACGTCCGCACGCCGCTGCCGCGCCGGGTGGCGATCCAGATCCAGTCGTCGGCCCAGAAGGATGCGCCGCGGGTGAGGTGCCACAGCAGCAGGCCCGAGACGAGAACCGCGACGGCGAGCCCCGGCCGGGCGAGGCGGTCGATGTCGACGCGGGCGAGTGATGACCGGCTGCGCCGCAGGGCTCCTGTAGCGGTGCTCACCTGCCGCCCACCGTGCACACGCGGACCGGCGCGGTGCTCTGCACCTGCATCAGCCACGGCAGCGGCGACCGGTCGGCCGCGACGGTGACGACGCCCTCGCCCTGAGGCCGGACACTGCCGAAGGTAATCGGGGTCGGCGAGAACCGCCGGACCGCGAGCGTGACGGCGGCCGCCCCGGCACCGATCAGCACCCGCCCGGGTCTGAGGCGCAGGGTGAGCGAGCTCGACGCCCCCGGGGCGAGCGTCGCCGCCGGGGTGAAGCCCACGCAGGCGCCCTGCCGCGCGGCCCTCCCGGCGCGCTCACCCGTCACCGTGGCCGCGACGCCGCTCGGCGACGGCGGGCTCACCACCCCGGTGAGCCGCACGTCCCCGTCGGCGACCAGCTGACCGTCGGCGCTGCGCTGCGCGACCGGGGGTGCGTGCTGCAGCCGGACGACGGTGTCCGCGGGCGTCCCCAGGGACCGCGCCGCCGAGAAGTACTCCCCCGCGGTGGAGACGAACCCGATCCCGTAGAACGGCAGCTCCGTGAGGGGCTGCCCGGGAGCGACCCGCCCGCGGTCCAGCGAGACCGCGCCCAGCGTCGCGTCGGTCTGGGCTCCGAACTGACGGAACTCGGCGCCGCCGCTGCGCAGGTCGGAGAGGTCTGAGACCACGGCGGCGAGCGTGAGGACGGCGAGCACCACCTGGATCCGCGGCGAGACCGGAACGCCCCGAACGAGCTCCAGGGCGAGCAGTGCCACCAGCACGCAGGTGACGTACATGTAGCGGCTCTCAAACGGCGACTGGAACGACCGCACGAGCGTGGTGAGCAGCGAGAAGACGACGAGTGCCGCGGCAACCGAGACGAACCGGGTGCCGTCCCACCCCGCCGGGATGCGGACGATCGCGACGACAGCGGCGAGCGCGAACAGCGAGACCCCGAAGGTGAGCATCACTCCGGTGAGGTCGGTCGGGGTGACCGCGGAGAGGCCGATCACCCCCGCGACCGCCGCCCCGGTCGTCTGCACGAGATCCAGTGGGGCGGAGGTGAGGGCCGACAGCTTGATCGTGCTCGGGTGGTAGTGCAGAGCCCACACGACGTAGAGGACGAGTGGTACTCCGACGATCCACGCGTCGCGCCACCGGCGCCGCTGCAGGGCGACGTCGACAGCCGCCCCGACGAGCAGGGCGACACCGACGCTCGTGGTGGCGACGGCGAGGAGCAGCGCCAGGCAGGCGAGCAGATCGGTGGGCAGGCGACGGCGATCGAGCAGCGACAGGGCGACCACGCCGCCCGCGACCGCGATCAGCCACGCGATCTGAAACGGCTGCATGATGTCGTTCCATCCGGGCCCGAGGAACAACAGCAGCGAGGTGATCAGGAGCGCGCCGAACGCACCGGCGCGATGGCGCGCGTACTCGAAGAAGACGAGGCCGGCGAGGGTCGCCACCACGGCGAGGAGCGCTCGATACGGCGCGAAGCTGCCGATGCCCTCCAACGCGAACATCACCCGGTAGATGGCGATCGGGACGAGCGACAAGTGCCCGTTGTAGGGAGCGAGGAAGGTGGCGACGCTGTTGCCACGCCGCGTGCCGATCCACGCGAGGTCGTCGGGGGAGAACGAGCTGCCGCGCGTCTGGTGATAGATGAACGCCGCCGACGCGACCGCCACGAGGCAGAGGACCGGGAACGCGAGGCGGCCGAGGTTGAGGTCGAGCTGCGACCCGTCGAGCCCGAGCCGTCTACGGCTGGGGACGCTCGACGTCATCCATGACCTCACGGATCTTCTGACGCGAGAAAACCGGGTCCTGATGACGGGCGCGCAGGAGCATCTCCGCGGCCCAGAAGACGCGCGAGTGCAACATCCGGTCCAGCAGCTGATCTCGGCGTTGGATGCGGTCATTGGCGTCCTGGGCGCGGCGCAGCTGACGCTGGGAGGAGGCGAGGTGCAGCACCCGGTTGCGCTCCAGGCGCTCGAGCACGGGGTTGCGGTCCCAGGCCCCGACGACCCGTCCGAGCGCCGCGGCGTGCGGGGAAGCCGTGTCCCAGATGACCCCCAGACCGAAGAAGGCAGGGACGATCGCGAGGTGCAGCTCCTCGTGCTCGGCGGCGAAGTCCTCGGCGGCGGTGAGCACCCCGTTGCGCGGCCCGCCCTCATGCGCGGCGGGGAAGCGGTAGGGCAGGCCGCTGTACTGGGTGCCCGGCTCGTCGGGGTAGACCGAGCGGTCGGGCGCGATCGGCTGCCGGTGCTTCTCGGGGATCTCTTCCGGGGTGTAGTAATCGTCGCGCCGCGCGTGGGGCCAGCCGACGTCGTGCAGGAACAGGAGCGGGATCTGCCGGTCCTCCCCCTGAGCCCGCTCCCAGATGATCCGCAGCTCCTCGGCAAGGGTGTAGAAG
>CAXTTD010000338.1:0-4174 GCA_964246945.1 uncultured Solirubrobacteraceae bacterium
GCGCCCCTGGCGGCCCAGCCACCAGCCGGGGTCCGCGCCCCCCACGGCGCCCGGCGCGCGCGGGCGGCCGCCGGCGCCGGGCGGCGGGCGACCGATCAACCGGGCGGGACCCCGGGGCCGGGTGAGCGAGGCGACCGCCCCGTCGAGGCCGAGCGCCGCGAGCCGGGCCGCCTCGCCGGGCCGCGGACCGAAGCCGGCGCGCCACAGCAGACGGGTGGCGTGGGCGGTGGTAAAGCGGCCGCTCAGGCAGGCGACCGGGGAGGCGGGAAGCGCGACCATGGGCTCGGCGGAAGGCCCCGTCGCCGGCCAGCGGGCGCTCGGCGGACGGGCCCGGTATTCCTCATCGGCGCCGCAGCGTTCGAGCTTGAACGCCCGCGGCCGAGAACTTTTCCGCTTTCAGTGATCCAAAATCCGGCGCGGGGCGTAACTTGGATACACCGGGAGTCTCGCCGGACGCGAGATGCCGGCCACGACGATGAGTCCCCTCCGCCCCTTCCGCCAACGCAACTCCGACCTGAGCGGACTTGCCGACGAGGATCTCATGGGCCGCGTGCAGGACGGTGACGCGCGGGCGTTCGAAGTCATCTTCGACCGTCATTCCGACATCGCGTTCTCGCTCGCCTACCGCATGTGCGGCCGCCGCGCGATGGCCGAGGATGTCGTCCAGGAGGCGTTCCTGTCGCTGTGGCGCTCGGGTGCCCGCTACGACCGCACCCGCGGCAGCGTGCGCTCGTGGGTGCTCGGCGTCGTGCACAACCGGGCGATCGACCTGTTCCGCCGGGACACGGTGCGCGCCGGCAAGGACGTCTCCGACGAGGACGCCGTGCAGCGGCTCGCCGCCGTTGAGTCGACCGAGAACGAGGTCCAGCGCCGCGACGATGCCGCCCAGGTCCGCGCCGCACTCGCCGAACTGCCCGGCGAGCAGCGCCAGGTGATCGAGCTCGCGTACTTCGGCGGCTTCAGCCACACCCAGATCTCCGACATGCTCTCGCTGCCCGCGGGCACCGTGAAGGGCCGGATGCGGCTCGGCCTGCAGAAGCTCCGCCTCAGCCTCACCGACCTGCCGGGGGTGCTCGGATGAGCCCCGAGGACATGGTTCCCGCCCCGGACTCCTGCAGCACCGACGTCGCCGCCTACGCGCTCGGCGCGCTCGACTCCGCCGACGCGGATGCGTTCGAGCGCCACCTGCGGACGTGCGCGGTGTGCCCGGTGGAGCTCACCGGCTTCCAGCAGGTGGTCGACGGGATCGCGTGCAGCGCGCCGCCCTGCGACGCTCCGCGGGCGCTGCGGCGGCGGGTGATGGCCGCCGTCGAGTCCGAGCGCCGGGGCGCGTCCCCGGCCGCCGCGCGACGGGGTGCGTCTCCGGCAACCGCGCGACGGCGACGGTGGCGGCTGCCGGTGAGCGGCCCTGGGCTCGTCTTCGGCTCCGGCGTCGCGTTCGCGATCGCCGCGATCGTGGTGGTGGTGATCGCGCTGCCCGGACGAATGGGCAACCGCACTATCCAGGCGACCGTGAACGGCGCGGGCAGCGCATCGCTCGTGGTCTCCTCCAACCACAGCCAGCTCGTGATCCATCACGTCACCGCCCCGCCCAAGGGCAAGATCTACGAGGTGTGGCTGCAGCACGGCAACCGCACGCCCTCGCCGGTGACGACGGCGCTATTCAGCGTCAACCGCGCCGGCGACGCCTCCGTCGACGTGCCCGGCTCGCTGTACGGGGTCTCCCACGTGCTGGTGACGCCCGAGCCCCCCGGGGGCAGCCGTCGTCCGACACACGCGCCGGTCATCACCGCTGCGCTTTGAGCCCCGCCGTGGCGCACGCGCCCGGCAGGAGTGATCCGCCCGATAGCGTATGACGTATATAACTGTGCACACGCCCGCGTAAGCAATCGATCGGAGTTCCCCCCGATGACCGGTTTCGAAAGTCCACTTCACATTGCCCTCGTCCTCGTCGTGGTGCTCATGCTGTTCGGCGCCAAGCGCCTGCCCGAGATGGGCAAGGGCCTGGGTGAGGGGATGCGCGGCTTCAAGCAGGCGATCAGCGGCGAGGAGACCACCGCGCCCGCGCAGATCAGCCTCGCCCAGGTCGAGCCGCAGCCCGCCGCGCCGGGTGCGCGCCAGACGCCGGTCGCTTAGTCGCGCCGCTGCTCGCATCGCTGCCGCCCAGCTGAGCACCTCACCATGGGCGGACACCCCACGATCGCGTCCTCCGGGGCGATGCTCCGGTGAGGGTCGCGATCGTCGGGGCCGGGATCTCCGGCCTCACCACCGCCCACCTGCTCGATCCCGCCCATGAGGTGACGGTGTTCGAGGCGGCCGGCTACGCCGGTGGCCATACGAACACGATCCGGGTCGACACGCCGCACGAGACCCACCAGGTCGACACCGGGTTCATCGTGTTCAACGACCGTAATTACCCGCGCTTCGAACGGCTGCTCACCCGTCTGGACGTCGCCACCCAGCCCTCGACGATGACCTTCAGCGTCGCCGACGAGCACGGGGACTTCGAGTACAGCGGCGCCTCGCCCAACGGCGTCTACGCGAAGCGCTCGCACCTGATCACGCCGTGGTTCCAGCGCATGCTCGCGGACCTTGCGCGCTTCAACCACGCCGCCCGGGCCCTCGTGCGCGGCGGCGACAGCGACCCCGGCGCCGACGCGGGCGCCGGCGAGATCTCGCTCGGCCACTGGCTCGAGCAGCAGCGCTTCTCGCGAGCGTTCGTCGAGCGGCTGATCGTCCCCCAGGCGAGCGCCGTGTGGTCGGCCGACCCGGCCCAGATGTGGAGTTTCCCGGCCCGCTTCCTGGCCGAGTTCTTCGAGAACCACGGGATGCTCGGCCTGCGCGGGCGCCCGCAGTGGCGCACGGTGAGCGGCGGGTCGGCACGCTACGTGGAGGCGCTCACCGCCCGCCTGCGGGGACCCCTACGCCTCCGGACCCCGGTGCAGTCGGTGAGCCGTGACGGCGACGGCGTGCTCCTCACCCCCCGCGGCGGGGAGCCCGAGCGCTTCGACGAGGTCGTCCTCGCCACCCACTCCGACCAGGCGCTCACCCTGCTGCGCGACCCGAGCGACGCCGAGCGCGCGCTGCTCGGAGCGATCCCCTACCAGGAGAACGAGGCGGTGCTCCACACCGACCGGCGGATGCTCCCGCGCCGGCGCCGGGCGTGGGCGAGCTGGAACTACCATCTGCTCGCCGAGCCCCGCGACCGCACGACGGTCACCTACCACATGAACCGCCTGCAGTCGCTGCGCGCCGAGCGGGAGTTCTGCGTCACCCTCAACCGCACCGACGAGATCGACCCGGGGACGATCATCCGCACGGTCCGCTACGCCCATCCGGTGTACACGCGGGAGGGGCTCGCCGCCCAGGCGCGCGTCGCGGAGATCAGCGGCGCGTCGCACACCCACTTCTGCGGGGCGTACTGGGGCTGGGGCTTCCACGAGGACGGCGTCGTCTCCGCCGAGCGCGTCGCCGGCTGCCTGGGGGCGAGCCGGTGAGCGCCCCGGCCACCGTCAGCTGCCTGTACGAGGGCACGATCCGCCACCGCCGCCGCGAGCCGCGCTCGGAGTTCCGCCACCAGCTCGCGCTCGCCTACCTCGACCTCGACGAGCTCCCCGGCCTGCTCGGCGGGCGCCTCGTGCGCTCCCGACCGGGACTCCTGCGGGTGCGTCGGCGCGACTATCTCGGCGGGCGGGCGGCCGGGTCGGCGCTCGGAAGAGCGGGCCAGGAGGCCTCGCTCGCCGACGCGGTACGTGAGCGGGTGCAGGCGCTGGGGGGCGCCCGCCCCGAGGGCCCGATCCGGATGCTCACCCAGCCACGCTCGTTTGGGCTGTGCTTCAACCCGGTGAGCTTCTACTACTGCTTCGACGCCGGCGGCGAGCGGGTCGCCGCGGTGCTCGCCGAGGTGACGAACACCCCGTGGGGCGATCGCCACGCCTACCTGCTCCACGGCGCGCCGGCGGGCTCGCGGGTCGCCCACGGCGACTTCGCGAAGGCGCTGCACGTCTCGCCGCTGTTCGGGATGGACCACGTCTACCACGCACGGGCCTCGACGCCCGCGCAGACGCTGTCGGTGCACATCGAGAACGAACGCGCCGGCGAGACGGTGTTCGACGCGACCCTGAAGCTCTCCCGCCGCCCCCTGACCCCGGCGAGCGCGGCCCGACAGTCCGCC
>CAXTTD010000339.1:0-1663 GCA_964246945.1 uncultured Solirubrobacteraceae bacterium
CCGTTGCCATTGCTCTCAGGCAGCGCCTGCGGCACGTCGGCGTAGGGCGAGGGCGGCGCCGACCAGTAGGCGGCGTCGAGACCCGCCACTTCCTCGTCCTCGGTGACCCGCAGGCCGATCGTCTTCTCGAGCCCGACGATGACGATGAGGCCGCTGACGAGCGCGATGGCGAGCGTCACCGCGATGCCGAGCAGCTGCCAGCCGATGGTGATGGTCGCGTGGTAGGGGGCGTAGGCGCCCTTCAGCCCGTAGTAGCCGCCGGTGTGGTGACCGGCGCCGACGACGCCCGCGGCGATCGCCGAGTACAGCCCACCGCCGAGCGCGAGCGGCACGATCTTCTTGTCGTCGATGCGCAGCCGGAACAGCAGCAGGTAGACGCCGTAGACGACGAAGGTGCCGATGAACGCGACCAGGAAGATCGACCACGGCTTGCCGATGTCGAGGCTCGCCCCGCAGCTGATGTAGCCGGCGGCCACGCCGATCAGAGCCATGATCGGGTTGCGCGTGCGGTAGGAGATGAGCGCCCCGGCAAGACCGCCGCCGAAGTAGGCGACGAAGATGTTGATCATCACGATCCCGATGCCGCTGGAGGTGAGCGAGATCCCCTGATAGCCGAGGCCGGGCACGAAGTAGCCGCAGCCGAGGAACGCGAACGGCGCCGCGAACATGAGGATCGTCACGCCGGCCGCGGAGATCCCCAGGTTGTGGGGGATCGGGCCGATCGTGCGCCGATCGGGATCGAAGGCGCCGAGGCGCGGACCGGCCCGCCAGGCGAGGATGAGCGCCCACACGCCCACGACGATGTACAGCGAGAACGTGCCGATGTAGTCGTGAACGCCGCGGTTGGTGAGCGGGCTGGTCGAGCCCCACGTGTAGTAGAGGGCGATCGGGATCACGATCGCGCCGGCGACCAGGGAGATGATGTACATGGGCAGCGCCTTCACCCGCTCGAGACCGGCCGAGTGCAGCAGCGCGCCACCGACCATTGCGTAGGCGGCGAAGAACACGACGAAGATCTGCGATACGTCGGCCGCCGGGTACGACGTCGCGCTGAGGTTCTGGGAGAAGTGGGTCTGCGCGGGGCCGAAGATCGACCAGTCATGGATCGCCTGACGCAGCGCGTGGTGGGTACCGAACGCCTGGTAGAACTGCACTTCCCAGACGGCGAACCCGATCACCACCATCCCGAAGCCGGCGAGCAGTGCGCAGACGAGCTTCTGCACCCAGGTATCGAGCAGGTTCTTGCGCCGCACGAGTCCGGCGTCGATGAAGCCCACCGCGCCGACCACGAACAGCAGGCACACCGTCGCCACGACGTAGAAGATGTCCTGCACGAACGACGCCTCGGTCACCTGGGAGCCGAAGAAGGCGGCGACCGGAGCTACGAGAGAAGGCATCCGTCACTCCTTTGGTTGGTCTGACGCCCGACGCCGCTGCCGAATCAGCCTGATCGAAGATCTCCTCCCCGACCGCGTTTCAGGCGACCACTTCGAGCACTAGAAACGCTTATATTTCTCCGGCTCCGGGCCGCTGTCAAGAGCCAATGTGAGATTCGTATCTATCCATCTGGATAGTCAGGGTTGGGCGGCCCCGCCCCGGGCCGGGCCCGCCCACGCCCGCACCGGCGGTTGCGGCGCCCGGGGGGGAAACTGATAGGGGCAAC
>CAXTTD010000339.1:1673-4173 GCA_964246945.1 uncultured Solirubrobacteraceae bacterium
GGCAGTCACCGGCTGTGCCGACTCCCGGGTAGCACACTGATCGGCGCAACCGATTACAGCTTTCCGAGCCGCCGGGCCGACGGATCCGCAGGGAGAGGCCGACGGATCTGCGCGGCGAGGCCGACGGAGCGGGACGGGTCTGAGCGCCCGCGCGGACTACGCCTGGGTGGCGAGCGCGTCGAGCAGCCCGGCGGGCTCGGTGGCGAGGCTGAGCAGCGCCCGGTCCTCGGCACCGAGGAACCCCTCCTCCACTGCACGGTCGAGCAGGACGCCGAGCGGCGCGTAGAAGCCCGCGACATCGAGCAGGGCGCAGGGTTTCTCGTGGATGCGCAGCTTCGCCCAGCTCACGACCTCAATCAGCTCCTCGAGCGTGCCGATGCCGCCCGGCAGGGCCGCGAACCCGTCGGAGAGCTCGGCCATGAGCGCCTTGCGCGCGGCCATCGAATCGACGAGGCGCAGCTCGGTGAGCCCCGGGTGGGCGCCTTCGCTCGCCACGAGGGCGTCGGGGATGACGCCGATCACCCGGCCTCCGGCGGCGAGTGCCGCGTCGGCGAGCGCTCCCATCAGCCCCACGCCGCCGCCGCCGTAGACGACGGTGATCCCGCGCTGCGCGGCGAGGGCGCCGAGCGCGGCGGCGGCGTCCCGGTAGGCCACGCGGTTGCCGTCCCGGGAACCGGCGAACACGCACACGCTGCTGAGGGCCATCGCCGCTGAAGGCTACGCGCTGCCGTGGACCCGCGGACCCGCGGATCCGCGTATCCGCGCCCGCGGTTACGCGACGCACCGCATACGGTGAGATATGGTCGCGGGCACAGGATCCCGACGCCGGGTACGCGCGAGCCGCAAGCGATCTCAAGGAGACACCGATGGCCACCACCACCGAGACACGTTCCGTCACCGAGCTGCTCGGCGACGAGGCCGAGGAGCTCCTCACCTACCGCTGCACCGGCATCTCCACCGAGCACCTGCACCTGCCCGGCCCGGACTTCATCGAGCGCGTGATGCTCGACACCGACCGCAACATCGCCACTGTGCGCAACCTGCGCTCGATGTTCGACCACGGCCGGCTGGCCGGCACCGGCTACCTGTCGATCCTCCCGGTCGACCAGGGGATCGAGCACAGCGCCGGCGCGAGCTTCGCCCCCAACCCCGCCTACTTCGACCCGGCGAACATCGTCGAGCTCGCGATCGAGGGCGGCTGCAACGCGGTGGCCTCCACGGTCGGGGTGCTGGGGGCGACCGCGCGCAAGTACGCCCACCGCATCCCCTACATCGTCAAGCTCAACCACAACGAGCTGCTCACCTACCCGAACCACTACGACCAGATCCGGTTCGGGACCCCGCGGCAGGCGTTCGAGATGGGCGCGGTCGCCGTGGGGGCGACGATCTACTTCGGCTCCGAGCAATCCGACCGCCAGCTGCAGGAGATCGCGGTGATGTTCGAGGAGGCCCACCAGCTCGGGATGTTCACCGTGCTGTGGTGCTACCTGCGCAACGACGCGTTCAAGGTCGACGGCACCGACTACTCGCTGGCGGCCGACCTCACCAGCCAGGCCAACCACCTCGGGGTGACGATCGGGGCCGACATCATCAAGCAGAAGCAGGCCGAGAACAACAACGGCTACGGCGCGGTGGGCAAGGCGAACGACACCAAGTACGGCCAGACCAACGAACTCGTCTACTCCGAGCTCACCACCGACAACCCGATCGACCTCACCCGCTATCAGGTGGCCGGCTGCTACATGGGCCGCGCCGGGCTGATCAACAGCGGCGGCGCCTCGGGAGGCGAGAGCGACCTCGCCCAGGCGGTCCGCACTGCGGTCATCAACAAGCGTGCGGGGGGCACCGGGCTGATCACCGGACGCAAGGCGTTCCAGCGCCCGCTCAAGGACGGCATCGAGATCCTGCACGCCGTCCAGGACGTCTACCTCTCCGACGAGATCACGATCGCCTGAGCCGGCCGGCGAGAGTACGGCGTCGCGCGTGGCCGCGCGCGAGCCGCCACATAGCCCCCGTCCGCGTCAGACGACGGGTCGCTGCGCACGCTGATGGAGGTGGAGCGGCGCGTCCTGTGGCTCGCCACCTCGATCATCCACCACGCCAATCGGGGCGGGCGACTGGATGCGCGGGGCCGCGTTGCTCGAGCGCGTGTTCTTCAGTGCCCGTCAGGCGGCGGCGTCCACCCGTTGTGCATCCACAGGAGCACTTCAGGCCCGGCGGGGGCGTACGGGGGCACGGTGCGGCCCCACGTTGTGTCGCCGTGGGCATAACTGGACACCCAGATTTCCAGAAGAGATGGGTGACCTGCTGTGCCCGGCAGGCGATACAAGGGGACATCGGCCGCATCTCGCGAGCCGAAGGGGCAGATGTGCCCGCCATCCGACGGGCCGGTGGAAACCCGCGGTCGGTTCGGGCCGTCCTGCGAACTGGGCGCCTCACCACACGCGTGGGATGAGCCGCGCCCGTCCCTCCGCGTAGCGCCGGTAGGGCTCGCCGAGCT
>CAXTTD010000340.1:0-4167 GCA_964246945.1 uncultured Solirubrobacteraceae bacterium
CCCGCCAGCACGCCCGGGCCCAGCACCGCGGGCGGGATCGGCGGCAGCGCGAGCACCGACGGTGGCGCCGGCGCCCTGAGCGCGCTCGCGGCCGGCGGCGGGCTGCCCGGGGCGCAGCTACGGGTGCTGTGCGACGTGCGGACCGTCTACGAGGACGCGGCCCGGGTGTTCGGTCCCCAGAAGGGCGCGGACCCCGCGATGGTCGACCGGCTCACCCGCCGGCTGCACGAGATTGCCGACAGCTTGCCCCGCGATCCCCGCGGCCACGAGCTCACCGGGGGCGCCGGCGGGCTGGCCGGTGCGCTGTGGGCGGGCCTCGACGCGGAGCTCCTCCCCGGCGCCGCGTTCGTGCTCGGGGCGGTTGGCTACGACGCGCGGATGCGCGCCGCCCGCTGCGTGATCACCGGTGAGGGCTCGCTCGACGCGTCCTCGCTCACCGGGAAGCTCGTCTCCGAGGTCGCCACCCGCGCCCGCCAGGCGGGCGTCCCCTGCCACGTGGTGTGCGGGCGCCGCGAGCTCGACCCGATGGGCGCCCGCGTGCTCGACCTCGAACGCGTCATCGAGGCGGGCAGCCTCGCCGAGCTGCGCGACGCGGGCCGGGCGCTCGGCGAGCTCATCTGATCTCCCGCGGTCAGTGGGCGAACGCCTGGGTGCTCGAGGACAGCGCCCGTGGCAGCGGCCCGTCGAGTGACTCGAGCTGCTCGGTCTTCTCGCGCAGGGCGTCGATGAGCTGCTCGGCCATGTCGCGATGCATCCCGGCGCGGACCACGATCCTCAGGACGCTGAGATCCTCGCGGTCGGCGGGGAAGGTGTAGGCGGGCACGAGCCAGCCGCGCTCGCGCAGCCGTTCGGAGACGTCGAACACGGTGTAGTTCTTCACTTCGGGCTTCAGCGTGAACGCGAACACCGGCAGCTCAGAGCCGTCGGTGACGAGCACGTAGGGCCCGAGCTTCGCGATTTCGCCCGACAGGTAACGGGTGGTCCCGCGCATCTCGCTCATCAGCTTGGTGTAGCCCGCGCGCCCGAGGCTCAGGAACATGAAGTACTGGGCGATCACCTCACTGCCGGGCCGCGAGAAGTTCAGCGCGAACGTCGGCATGTTGCCCCCGAGGTAGTTCACGTTGAACACGAGCTCGCTGGGGAGCGCCGCCGCGTCGCGCCACACCGCCCAGCCGACGCCGGGGTACACGAGTCCGTACTTGTGCCCGGAGGCGTTGATCGACTGCACCCGCGGCAGGCGGAAGTCCCACTCGAGGGCGGGGTCGAGGAACGGCGCCACGAATCCGCCCGAGGCGCCGTCGACGTGCAGCGGGACGTCAAGGCCCTGCTCGTCCTGCAGCGTGTCGAGGGCCGCGGCGATCTCGGCCACCGGCTCGTAGCTGCCGTCGAAGGTCGAGCCGAGGATCGCCACCACGCCGATCGTGTTCTCGTCGCAGTGGGCGACCGCCCGCTCAGCGGTGAGGTGGAACGTCTCGCCCTCCAGGGGCACCATGCGCGGCTCAACCTCCCAGTAGCGGCAGAACTTCTCCCAGCACACCTGAACGTTCGCGCCCATCACCAGGTTCGGCTTCGCCGCGGACTTGCCCGCCGATTCCCGTCCGGCGCGCCAGCGCCATTTGAGCGCCATCCCGGCGAGCATCGCCGCCTCGCTGGAGCCGGTCGTCGAGCAGCCGGTCGCCGTCTCGCTCTCCGGCGCGTGCCACAGGTCGGCGAGGATGTTCACGCAGCGCTTCTCGATCTCGGCGGTCTGCGGGTACTCGTCCTTGTCGATCATGTTCTTGTCGGCGGTCTCGGCCATCAGGCGGGCGGCGAGATCGGGCATCCAGGTGGTGACGAACGTCGCCAGGTTGAGCTGTGCCTGGCCGTCGAGGCGCAGCTCATCACGCAGGACCTCGTAGGCGAGGTCGGTGCCCACCCCGTCATCGCCGAGCGCGTCGACGGGCAGCTCGACGTCGCCGGCGGCGCGCGCCGGGAGGGTGATCGAGCGGTTGTGGTGCCGGTCGCTGTCGCGGGCGCTGAGGGGCATCAGATGCGTCCGCGGTCGGTGTGGACGGTGGTTCTGGCGGACTGGTGGCGGGGGGTGAGCCTCATGGCGTGGGGTCCTCTCGGTGGCGGTGAACCTGACTCCCATTGTCGCCGCCCGGCCGGTTGTGCGATGTTTGTGTCCGATGGAGACTCATCTCACCCTCGGTGAGGCGGCCGCCGCGATCGGCGTGAGCCCCGACACGCTGCGCCGCTGGGATCGCGCGGGCACCATGACCACGATCCGCGACGAGCGCAACCGGCGGATGGTGTCCGCCGCGGAGGTTCGCCGGCTCTCCCGCCGGCGCCGGCAGCGCCACCAGACCGGCGGGTCGTTCTCGGCCCGTAACCGGATGCCCGGGGTCGTGCGCTCGGTCGAGGTCGACGGCGTGATGGCGCTGGTCGAGATCGAGGCGGGGCCGTTCCTCATCACCGCGGCGGTCACCCGGGACTCGGTCGAGGAGCTCGGGCTCGCGCCGGGGGTCGAGGCGACCGCCACGGTGAAGGCGACCTCGGTGATGGTCGCCCGCGGTCGCTGAGCGGCGCCGGTCGTGGCCGTCCGGCTGGTCCAGATCACCGATCCGCACGTCGGCGCGGAGTGGGCGGCGGCGGATCCGCTGGGCACGCTCGCCGCCGTCCTCGGCGCGGTGCGCGCGCTGCCCGATCGCGTGGATGGCCTGCTCGTCACCGGCGACCTCGCGGCGGCCGGCCGCGACGCCGAGTACGCGGCGCTCGCATCGGTGCTCGCCGAGTGCGATCTGCCGTTGTGCGTGCTGCCGGGCAATCACGACGACCGCGCGGGTCTGCGCCGCCATTTCCCCGTCGGCGGCGACGGTGAAGCCGGGGATGCGATCCAGTACGTGGCGTGGTTCGGGGCGCTGCGCGTGCTGATGCTCGACACGACTGTGCCCGGTCAGGACGCCGGAGCGCTCGGTGCGCTGCGCCTGACGTGGATCGAGGAGCGGCTGCGCGCCGGGCCCGAGGATCCGACGCTGCTGGCCATGCACCATCCGCCGGTGCTCTCGGGGATCCACGACACCGATCGCTACGCGCTCGCCGCAACCGACCGCGCCGCCGTGGCCGAGATCGTCGCCGCCCACCCGCAGGTGTGCGGGATCATCGCCGGCCACGTCCACCGCACGATGATCGCCGGGGTGGGCGGTCGCCCGGTGCTGACCGCCCCCTCGACCTACTGTCAGTTCCCCCTCGATGCCGAGGTGGCGCGGCTCACGCCGGTGCCCGAACCGGTCGGCTTCGCCGTCCACACGCTGATCGACGGCCGGCTCGTGTCCCACGTCCAGACGCTGCCGGTCACCGCCGCGGGCTGATCCCGGCTCGGGTGGCGGTCCACCACTCCATGCCCTGCGGGGAGGGTTGGCCGAGTTCAGCTCGAACAAGGTTCCCCGCTGACGATGCGGGGAAGGTTCGTCGAGCTCAGGTCGAACAAGGTTCCCCGCGACCGGCTCAGCTGTCCCAGGCGACGTCGAGCCGCAGCGGCTTGCGGAACACGAGCCCCCGGGTCTGCGGTGGGTGCGCGGGGTCCGGGCGCAGGCCCGGGAGGCTGAGCAGCTCGCGCAGTGCGACCCGCGCCTCGAGCCGGGCGAGGTGGACGCCCACGCACACGTGAGGTCCCTGGGCGAACGCGAGGTGGCGACGGGCGTTCGTGCGTGCCGGGTCGTAGCGGTCGGGGTCGGGGAACACCGCGGGATCCCGGTTGGCGCCCGCGATCGAGATACGCACGAGCTCGCCGCGGGCGATCGCGGCGTCCCCGAGGCGGGTATCGCGGGTCGCGTAGCGGTCGATCACCGCCGCGGCTGGCTCGAGGCGCAGCGACTCGTCGATCACGGCATCGAGGCCGCTCGGGTCAGTGCGTAGGCGGTCGGCCTCGCCGGGGTGGGCGAGGATGAGCGCGGCGGCGTTCGCGATCATCCCCTCGGTGGTCTCGATCCCTCCGAACAGCAGGACGGCGGCGTCGGAGGCGATCTCGTCGGGGTGCAGAGCGGCGCTCCCGTCCCTGCCGCCGCCGCTCGCCTGTGCGCCGCCGCTCGCGTGTGCGCCGCCGCTCGCGTGTGCGCGGTCGCTCGCGTGTGCGCGGTCGCTCGCGTGTGCCCCCCCCCCCGGGTGCCCCCCGCGGCCCGCCGGGCC
>CAXTTD010000341.1:0-1600 GCA_964246945.1 uncultured Solirubrobacteraceae bacterium
TCGGCACGGCGACTCAGGTTCAGCCCGCCGGCGAGGCCCCGCCGGTCCCGCCGGGGCCGCGTCCGTGTCCGGCGCCGCTTCCGGTGCCGTGCCCGGCGCCGCTGCCGCTGCCGGTGGCGCCGCCGGTCCCCGTCGATCCCGACCCGGCGGTCCCGCTGCCCGCGGCGGTGGTCGGTGTCGTCGAGCCTGTCGTCGGAGTCGTGGGTGTCGTCGGCGTCGCGCCGGTCGAGCTGTACGGGTACGAGCCCGAGCTCGAGCCGTAGGCACTTGAGGTCGGTGCGGCGGTCGCGGAATGAGCCCCCACGTACGGCTTGCCGACGAACGGGACGGCCGGCGGGCTCCAATCTCCGCAGTAGCCGTCGTGGGTGTTCTCCATGTACTGCTTCCACACCGGTGCCGCGAGCACCCCGCCGTAGCCGTCGGCGAGGGGGACGTTGCCCGTCGGGTTGCCGACCCACACGGCGGTCGACACCTTCGGGCTGTAGCCGACGAACCACGCGTTGGCGAGGTTGTTGGCGGTGCCGGTCTTGCCGGCCGCCGGACAGCCGTAGCCCGAGCCGTAGGCGGTCGCCCCCGGCTGGGTGAGCACCTGCTTGAGCACCTCGTCGGCGGCGTAGCTCTCGGCGTAGGAGAAGACGCGGGTCCCCTTCGGATTGCCGTAGTCGCTGGTCGAGCCGTCGGGGAAGACGACCTTGTTGATGATCGTGGGCGAGTGGTGGATCCCGCCGTCGGCGATCGTCGCGTAGGCGTCGGCCATCTGCAGCGGCGTCGTCCCGTAGGTGAGCCCGCCGAGCACCTCGGACGGGTTGCCGGTGAGGGTCGAGGTGATGCCCATCGCGTGGGCCATCTGGTCGAGCTTGTCACCGGGCACGGTGTTGCCCATGTCGGCTGACAGCTGCGCGAACACGGTGTTGTCCGACAGCCACGCCGCCTTGGTGATGTTGATCGTGCCGTTGTAGGTGTCCGTGTCGGTGTGCACCGACCAGCTCGGGTCCGAGGGCAGCCATCCGGCGGCGAGCGGCTTGGATGTGTAGTACGTCGTGTCCGGGTTGCCCTGATAGTCGTGGATGAGCTCCATGATCGCGAACACCTTGAACGCCGAGCCGGTCTGGCGCGTCGCCGAGGTCCCGTAGTCGACCTTGTTCTCGGCGTAATTGCCCGAGGTCGCGATCGCCTCGATGTGTCCGTTGGCGGCCTCCACCGACGCGAGGCCCGAGCCGACGCCGGGTCCGCCGTCCTCGGCGAACAGCGATTCATGGTCCTTGATCGCGGCGGTCGCCTCGGCCTGCTTGTTGAGGTCGATCGTGGTGTAGATCTTCAGGCCCCCATGGATGAGCGCCTCGCAGTGCCTCGGCGTCCGCGGGCAGAGATCGCGCTCGACCTGCTGCTCGACGTAGCTGAACACGTAGGGGTCCTTATGACGCGAGTAGCCGTTGTCGGGCTTCACCTCGAGCGGCTCGCGTCCGGCGGCGTCCGCCCGGCGCTGGCTGATGTAACCGGCGCGGACCATCGTCTGCAGCACGTGGGCGCGGGGCGGGGGCGGCGGCGGGGGCTGGTGGCGCGGGGTGGTGTCCGGGGGGGGCGGGGGGCGGCCGGGGGG
>CAXTTD010000341.1:1610-4146 GCA_964246945.1 uncultured Solirubrobacteraceae bacterium
GCGCTGGCGCGCCTGCGTCGGATCGTCGAACGGGTTGTACTCCGTGGGCGCCTGGGGCAGGCCGGCGAGCAGCGCCGCCTGGGCGAGGTCGAGCTTCGAGACCGGCTTGTTGAAGAACATCTCCGCCGCCGCGCCCGCTCCGTAGGCGGTCTGGTTGCGCACCGTGCCGTAGGGGACGTTGTTGAGGTAGCCGTCGAGGATCCAGTTCTTGGAGTGCTTGGCCTCGAGCTGCTCGGCGAGCTTGGCCTGGACGATCTTGTACTTGAGGTCGCGCTGGGCGCGGGCCGCCCGGTACTTCTTCGGCAGGTACTCGTTGTCGACGAGCTGCATGGTGAGCGTCGAGGCGCCCTGCAGCGCCGTCGAACCGTGCACCGCGTCCTTGATCGCCGCGCGCACGATGCCCTGGTAGTCAAGGGCGCCGTGGTGATAGAAGCGACGGTCCTCGACGGCGACCGTCGCCTGCTTGAGGACCCGGGGCAGCGCTCTGCCGGACTCCTCGGTGTGCACTTCGGGCGAGTAGATGTAGCCCATCGAGGCGCCGTTGGCCGCGAACACCTCTGACGGCGAGCCGGGCGTGGTGGGGTGGACCTGGGAGAGGTTCGGCGCCGAGTGGGCGACGTTCACCACCCAGCCGGCGATGGCGAGGCCGCCGACCACGAGCACGCACAGCACGAGCACCCCACCGAGCGCGAACACGCGCCCGAACGGAGACCCCTGGTTGCGCCGCCGTCGGCGCTGACGTTCGCGTCGGCTCATCGGTTGGACCCGGTCGGACTGCCCCCACGACCGTCGATCGAGTGTAGCTGTGGGGGGATTTCGGGCCTCCGCCTCCGCCTCCTGCTCGCTGGCAAGATCGCACGACGCCATGCATCCCGACGCCCTCCTCATCGACGCCATGGGCACGCTGCTCGCGCTCGAGGATCCGGTCACCGCGCTGGATCGGGAGCTGCGCAAGCGATTCGGCCTCGCGCTCCCCGCCGAGCGCCGGCGTGCCGCCCTGGGCGCCGAGATCGCCCACTACCGCGCCCACATGCTGCAGGGCCGCGACGGGCCGGGGCTCGCCGCGCTGCACCGCGACTGCGCAGCGGTGCTGCGCGCGGGGCTCGGGGTCGCGGTCGCAGGGGACGAGATGACCGAGCTGCTGCTCGCCGCCCTGCGCTTCACCGCCTACCCCGACGCCCGGGAGGCCCTCCTCGCCGTCCGCGCGGCCGGCGCGCGCGTCATCGTCGTCTCCAACTGGGACATCTCTCTGGCCGACGTACTGCAGCGCAGCGGTCTTGCGCCGCTCCTCGACGGCGTCCTCACCTCCGCCGCACTCGGCGCCGCCAAGCCCGCGCGCGAGATGTTCGCCGCCGCCTGTGCGCTCGCCGGCGTCCCCGCGGAGCGTTGCCTGCACGTCGGCGACTCGCCCGCCGAGGACGTCGCCGGGGCTCGCGCGGCCGGCGTCGCCGCGGTGCTGCTCGCGCGGACCGGTGGCGCGCCGCCGCCGGGTCTCGACGCCGACGTGCCGGTGATCACGAGCCTGTCGGAGCTGCGCTTCGACCTAACCTCCCCGCGATGAACGCCACCGCCGTCCGCGAGGACGAGGACGAGGACGAGGACGTCCCCCCGTGGAGGCTGTGGGCCGCTCCAGTCGCGCTGGTGGCCGGCTTCGTCATCGCCGAGCTGCTCACCACGATCGTGTACGGGATCGGTGCCGCGGGCGGCAGCTCCACCAGCAACCCGCCCCCGGCGGTCGAGATCGTCGGCTCGGTGGTCTTCGACGCCGGCTTCATCTCCGCCGCGGTCGCCGTGGCGCGGCTGAGCGGCGGGTGGCGTCCCGCGCTGTTCGGCTTCCGCCGTGCGCGTGTGGGCCACGCGGTGCTCGCGGTGGCGCTCGCCGCGATCCTCTACTACGTGCTCACCGCGGTGTACTCGAGCCTGTTCGCGCTGCACGCCAAGGACAACCTGCCTTCGAGCTTCGGACTGCACACCAGCAGCTGGGCGGTGGCCGGCACCGCCGCGTTCGTGTGTGTGGTCGCGCCGATGTGCGAGGAGACGTTCTTCCGCGGCTTCCTGTTCGGCATCCTGCGCAAGCTCCCCGTCTCCGCCGGCGGGCGCGACCTCGGCCCGTGGATCGCGGCGGTGATCGTCGGCATCCTGTTCGGGCTTGCCCACACCGGGTCGGCGGACGCCGAGTACCTGGTGCCGTTGGGCTTCCTCGGGTTCGTGCTGTGCCTCGTGCGCTGGCGGACCAAGTCGCTGTACCCGGGCATGGCGCTGCACAGCGGCAACAACTCGCTCGCGCTCGCCGTGCAGCTGCACTGGAGCGTGGGTGACGCCGTCGCGCTGATGGTCGGCTCCTGGCTCGTCATCGCGCTCATCCTGGGGCCGCTCGGCGCCCGCTCGCCGGCGCTCGCCTGACGCCGCCGCGGCCGGCCGACACCCGGCGTTTACCGGTGATTTACTTCGCCGCCATGCGCCGACTCCTCCACTCCGCCTCCGCCCTCGCGGCCGCGGGCGCCTGCGCGGGGATCTGCGCCGCGCCCGCCCTCGC
>CAXTTD010000342.1:0-4144 GCA_964246945.1 uncultured Solirubrobacteraceae bacterium
AGCGCGCCGGCGACGACGGCACGGCCCCCGCCGCGTCCGCCGTCCCCGCGCTGCTCGAGGCCGCCGGGGCGCTCGTGCCGTCGGACGGATCGCCGCTGCACCGCGTGAGCGCCACCTGGGTGTGCCGGCTCGCGCTCGGCCTGCCCCCGCAGCGCCCCGAGGCGATTCACCCCGAGTACCTGCGTGAGCCCGACGCCGAACTGGCTCGCCGCGCCGCGGAGGCGGCCCGGCCGTGAGCGACGCCGGCGTGAGCATCCGGCGGCTCGCCTACGCCGACCTGCCGCAGGTGATCGCGGTCGAGCGCCGCGCGTTCTCGAGCCCCTGGTCGCTGGCGATGTTCGTGCTCGAGCTCTCCAAGCCGAGCAGCCTCTGCCTCGCGGCGGTGCCCGCCGAGGGCGGTCCGCTCATTGGCTACCTGGTGTGTTCGCGCTACGACACCGTGTGGCACCTCATGAACATCGCGGTGGATCCCGACCAGCGGCGCGCCGGCGTCGGCTGGGCGCTGCTGGCAACGATGTTCGAGCAGGCCGGCCCCGAGCAGCCCTACACGCTCGAGGTCCGCGAGTCCAACACGCCGGCGATCGCTCTCTACGAGCGGCTGCACTTCCGCGCGGCGGGCAAGCGCCCGCGCTACTACCGCGACAACGGGGAGGACGCGCTCATCATGTGGCGCACCGCGGAGACGGTCGCCGGGGGACCGGCGCCGCGATGATCCTCGCCCTGGAGACGAGCTGCGACGACACGTGCGCGGCGGTGCTGAGTTCGAAGGGGGAGATCCTCGCCAACGTCATCTCCTCCCAGGGGATCCACGACCGCTACGGCGGGGTGGTGCCCGAGATCGCCTCCCGCCACCATCTCGAGCTGATCGACGCGGCGATCGCCGACGCGCTCGGGCGCGCGGGGGCGACGCTCGAGGACGTCGAGCTCGTCGCGGTGACCCGAGGCCCCGGGCTCGTGGCGGCGCTGCTCGTCGGGGTGGCGAGCGCCAAGGCCCTGGCCGCCGCCCGCGAGCTTCCCTTCGCCCCCGTCGACCACCTGCACGGTCACATCGCGGCGAGCTTTCTGTCCGCCGATCCACTCGAGCTGCCGTTCCTCACGCTGATCGCCTCCGGCGGCCACACCTTCCTGGCCCGGGTGCACGACCGGGGCCCCGCCTACGAGCTGCTCGGGCAGACGCTCGACGACGCCGCCGGCGAGGCGTTCGACAAGGGGGCGCGGCTGCTCGGTCTCGGCTATCCCGGTGGAGCGGCGCTCGAGCGTCTCGCCGAGTCCGGGGACGCCGCGGCATACACCTTTCCCACCGGCGCGCGGGTACGGGGCCTCGATTTCTCCTTCGCCGGGCTCAAGACGGCGCTGCTCTACGCGGTGCGCGAGCTCGGTCCCGTCCGGACGCGAGAGCGCCGCGCCGACCTCGCCGCCGCCTATCAGCGGGCGATCGTCGAGGCGCTCGCGGTGCGCGCCGAGCGGGCGCTCGAGCAGACGGGCCTCACCCGCCTGGCGATCGGCGGCGGGGTGGCCGCCAACGGGCCGCTTCGCGACCGGCTGGCGGGCCTTGGCGTGGCGCTCGACGTCCCTCCGACCGCCCTGTGCACCGATAATGCGGCGATGATCGGCTCGGCGGCGCGCTACGTGGACGCGCTGCCCTACCCGCGGTACCTGTCGCTCAACGTGTACGCCACCGGCGAGATCGCCGCGGGTGCGGAGCCGGCGGGGAGCCCCGGGTGAGCCAGCGCGAGGTCGTCCTCTACGGCCGGCCCGGCTGCCACCTGTGCGACGGCGCCCGCGCGGTGGTGCTGCGGGTGCGTCGGCGCCACCCGTTCGCCCTGCGCGAATGCGACATCGAGACCGACGCGGGTCTGCTGCGGGCCTATCTGGAGCGGATTCCGGTGGTGACGATCGACGGCGCGGAGGCGTTCGAGCTGTTCGTCGACGAAGCCGACTTCACCGCTGCGGTGGCCGGCGAGGCCGCGCCCGAGTGACCCCCGACGCAACCACTAGAGTCCGGGCCCGATCATGAGCACCACCATGGGTCCCGGCACCGAGCCGGTCGTGCCCGGCTCGGAGAAGCCGGGCGAGAAGCTCTCGCTCGGCGTCGCCGCTCGGCTCTCGCGCTATCTGCAGGTGCTCACCCAGGCCCGCAAGATCGGCAAGGAGACGATCTCCTCCCAGGAGCTCGCCGACTACACGCACGTGAACTCGACCCAGATCCGGCGCGACCTGTCGGGCTTCGGCAAGTTCGGCAAGCGGGGGGTCGGCTACAACGTCGACTCGCTGGTCAGCCAGATCCGCAAGATCCTGCGCACCGCCGGACAGCACAACATCGCCCTGTTTGGGGCCGGGCACCTGGGCATGGCGATCGCCACCTCCGACATCTTCGCCGACCACGGCTTCCGCGTGGTCGCGGTGTTCGACGTCGATCCCGAGCGTGTGGGCACCCCGATTGGGACTCTCACCGTGCGTGACAACACGGCGCTCGCCGAGGTGGTCGAGGAGCAGGACATCGTCGTCGCGGTGCTCGCCGTCCCGTCCTCGACCGCGCAGCGGCTCGCCGACGAGCTCGTGGAGGCCGGCGTGAAGATCATCTTCAACTACTCCGACGCCCTGCTGCAGGTCCCGCCCGAGGTGACCGTCCACACCTCGAGTCCCGCGGTCGACCTGCTCTACGCGTTGTACTTCTACCTGGCCTAAGTGGAGATCGATCTCGACAGCGCGCGGGCGTCCCTGGAGAGCTCGACCGACTTCACGGTCGGGATCGAGGAGGAGTTCGGCATCCTCGAGCCGGCGAGCCTCGAGCTCGTGCCCCGCTTCGAGGCGCTGCGCGACGCGGCGATCACCGGCGACGCGGTGCTCGCGGAGTCGATCTCCGGCGAGCTGATCGCCTCCGAGATCGAGATCCGCTCCGGACGCGGCGCGGACCTCGCGGCCGCCCTCCTCGCCCAGGCCGACGTCCGCCGGCGACTGTTCGCGCTCGCCGCAGGCCGGGGGGCGGAGCTCGGGTCTACCGGTACCCACGCGTTCTCGGATTACCGCGAGCAGGCGATCATCGACACCGATCACTACCGTCGGGTCGCCGACGGCCTGCAGTACGTCGCGTGGCGCAACAACACCTTCGCGCTGCACGTCCACGTCGGGGTGCGCGGGGCCGATCGGGCGGTCGCCGTCTGCGATCGCCTGCGCCCGGCGCTGCCGGTGCTGCTGGCGATCTCCGCCGACTCGCCGTTCCTCGACGGCCGCGACTCCGGCCTGCACAGCGCCCGCAGCCAGATCTTCACCAAGAGCTTTCCCCGCTGCGGCATCCCCGACCGCTACGGCGACTGGGCGACGTTCGCCGACTACGTCGGCTGGCTGTACCGGACGGGCTCGATCGTGGAGTACACCCAGGTGTGGTGGTCGGTGCGCCCCCATCTGTCGTTCGGCACCGTCGAGGTCCGCATCTGCGACGCCCAGCCCACGGCCGCCGAGTCCGACGGTCTCACCGCCCTGATCGTCGCCTGCGTGGCCCAGGCCGCCCGTGAGGTCGACGAGGGGGCGCCGGTCCTCGACCTGCCCGGTCGGCTGATCGAGGAGAACCTGTGGCGGGCGATCCGCTTCGGCCTCGACGGCGATCTCCTCGACCTCCGGCGGGGCGAGCCCTACCCGGCGGCGGCGGCGCTCGAGCGGCTGCTCGAGTGGACCGCGCCGGTGCGCGCCGAGCTGGGGATCGAGGTCGCGCTGCCCGCGCTCAACGGCGCCCAGCGCCAGCGGCGGATGATCGACTCCGGGATGGGGCCACACGAGGTGTACGCCGCGGTGCAGGCCGAGACCCGGGACACGTACTCTCAGGGCAGTCCCGACCCCGCGGCCGCCGCGCGCGGCCGCTGAGCGTGAAACCGAGCCCACGGAGGAGATCACATGACCGACGCCGACCAGCCCTCCGAAGCCGAGCTTCAGGCCGCCTACGAGGCGGAGATCAAGCGGATCGGGGTCGATCAGGTCCTGCTCGAGCAGGTCGTCACCCTCATCAACCTCGGGATGCGGCGCACGGGTCTGCAGCCCGGCACCGAGGACGAGCGCGACCCCGCCCAGGTCCAGCTCGCGATCGAGGGCGTGCGCGCGGTGCTGCCGCTCGTGGTAGAACTGGACCGTGGCCGTGCGGTCGCCCTGC
>CAXTTD010000343.1:0-4130 GCA_964246945.1 uncultured Solirubrobacteraceae bacterium
GCGCCCGTTCGCGTACGCCGCCCGGGCGCGGGCGAGCGACGTCTGGGCGGAGGCGATCGAGCGCTGCAGCCGGTCCGCCTGGTGGCGCGGCGGAGAGAGCGCCAGCAGGTAGAACGCGGCGCAGGCGGCGAGCGCCGCGATGACTCCGAGCAGCGCCCGATCACGTGGTTGGAGAGTCATTGGGCTGCCCCCGGGGAGCTCGAGGTCGACGATGGGTCGCTCGCCGCCGGCGCCGCGGCGCCGGTCGACGCGGACGGGGCCGCCGGCAGCGGAGCGAACGCGAGGGTGAGGGAGAAGGCCACGCTGAAGGGACACGCGCCCCCGGAGGAACCGGCGGTGCTCGAGGAGAGCGTCACCTGGGAGACTCCGGCGATTCGGCGCAGGTTGACCATCGTCTGGGCGACCACCGACTGTGAGGTCGCGCAGGCGGACAGCGCGATGCTCGTCGCGTTGGCGGAAGACGCCGGAGTGCTCGAGGAGCCGGTCGGGCTCGACGCGCCCGCCGGGGTCAGGGCGAGTGAGCTCAGCACGCTCTGCTGGGGCATCGCGTCCCCGAGCCGGCCGAGCAGCACCGACCAGTCATAGCGACTCCCGGCGAGACTCTCGACGTTGGCGATGACACTCTGTCGGGTGCTGTTGACCGAGACGTCGTGGGCATATGTCCCGGAGGCCGCCGTCCACCGCGCCGTGCTCGCCTGGATCGCGTGCAGCTGCGACCGACGCGAATCGACGCGGTTGTGGGTGCTGACGAACAGCAGCGTGGCAACCAGGATGAGGACGAGCCCGCCCAGGAGGCCGAGGAACGGGAGACTGGTGGCGAACGACCGGCCGCGACGCCGCGCGTCGGCGGGAACCAGGTTGACGGCGTTCATCGCTCGAGGCTCCCCACGCACAGGCCGACGGCGACCGGCGCCACCCGCGGATCGAGCTCGTCGAGGGCTCTCTCCACTGTCTGCACCTCGCCGCAGCGCAGCTCGAGCCCCGAGGCCTCGGCGAGTGCCGGGACGAACCCGCGCAGCGGCGCGAGCGTGCCGGTGACGATTCCCTCGCCCACCGTCGCGCCCGCCTGGGTACCGTAGAACTCCGAGGCCGCTCGCAGCTCGGATCCGAGCTCGGTGGCCACCTGGCCAAGCAGCCTGCCGACCGCGCGCATGTCCTCGGGATCCGCGTCGTCTGAGTCGCTCCCGGCGGCGGTGAACAGCAGCGCGTGCGCCTCGGCGAGGGAACCGCCGCGCAGCTCGACGAGTCGCTGCAGGACGTACGCGAGCCCCTGGGGCGCCTGGCGAGTAAACCGGCAGACGCCCGATTCGGCGATCGCGAGGTTCACGAGATCTCCGAGCTGGGCGTAGAGCACCGGTCCGGTGACCGGTTCGGGCTCGGAGACCGCGCGCATCGCGGCGAACACCGAGAGGTCGATCCCGACGGGCTTCAGGTGGGCGCGGCGCAGCGCCTCGAGCAGGGTGTCGACGGCGGCGCGCTCGGTGGCGACCACGATCACCCGCATGCGCTGACCGTCCGGGGTGTCGACGAGTCCGACCGTCTGGTGGTCGAGCACCGCGCGGTCGAGCGGCATAGGGATGCGGTCCTGGGCCTGGAGCTGGAGCGCGGCCGGGATATCGGCCTCCGCAAGCGGCGGGAGGTCGAGCACCCGCAGGACGGTTCGGGGAGTGGCGAGGCCGACGCGGACCCGCCGACTGAGGCGGCTCCCGTTGAACATCGCCCGCAGCTCGTCTCCGAGCGTCTCGGCGTCGAGCACGACGCCGTCGCGCACCAGGCCGGAAGGGAGGTCCCGCACCACGGCGCGGCGGGCGACGATGCGCCCCTCGCTGAGCCGCGCCTCGGCGGCGATCATCTGCGACGCACCGATCTCGAGGCCGGTCACCCCGGAGCCACGGACGCCTGGGGATCGTCTACGCCGCGGGGCTGGCGCCGCCGCCGGATGCGAGGGCCGACGGGAGAACGTGGGGAGGCTCAGCTTCGGCAGCGTGACCTCCTTCTTTAGGAAGCTCACAGTCCCACCATCCTCAGGTAGCCATGGACGATCGCCTCGCCGGCGAATAGACCGACGAGCCCGCCGAGCGCGAGGAACGGTCCGAACGGGATCGCGGTCCTGCGACCCTCGACCACCCCGCGGCGGGCGATGATCACGATCCCGACGAGCGTCCCGGCGAGGAGGGCGACGAGCAGTGCCGGCGCGAGCGCCGGGCCGAGGACGAGGCCCATGACCGCGGTGAGCTTCACGTCGCCCATGCCCATTCCGGCCGGGTAGGCGAGCGCCGCGATCAGCAGCGCCCCGCCGCCGGCGGCGCCGGCGATGAGCCGTCCGGGCAGCTCGTGAGGTACGAACACGGCGGTGAGCACAACGGCGGCGACCGCGAGCGGTGCCAGGATCCGGTTGGGGATGATCCGGTGCTCGAGGTCGATCCGGGTGATCGCGACGAGCGCGACGATGAAGCACAGGTCGAGCCACACCTCGTGACCGGCGCCAGTGGCGATCACGACGGCCGCGAACAGCGCGCCGGTGACCGCCTCGGTGAGCGGGTAGCGGACCGAGATGTCGGTGTCGCAGCCGCGGCAGTGACCGTGCAGCGCGAACCACGAGATCACGGGGACGTTGTCGTAGGGCCGGATCGACTCCCCGCAGCCGGGACAGGCGGAGCCGGGTGAGACGAGCGACAGTCCGGCCGGCATGCGGTAGGCGACGACGTTGAGAAACGAGCCGATGCACAGTCCGGCGGCGCCGGATACCGCGACGATGAAGGCGAGAGAGAACATGCGGAGGCGAGACGAGGAAGGTGTGGTGTCAGTACAGACGGCGAGGGACCGCCGGACGTTCACGCCCGACGGTCCCTCTGCCAGGTGCGCGGACTAGGCCTGTCCGTTGCCCCAGGTGCCGTTGCCACTGCCGCCGCCGGACGTGTTGCACGCCCCGGCATTCGTACCGCTGGGGACGTTGCACGTGTCGGCGACCCCACCATCGGAGTAGTAGGTGAGGTAATACGAAACCCCCGACGCAGACGTGATCTGCGCAGAGTAACTGACCCCGGTTCCACCGTTCGGGTCGGTCGTGCCGCTCGGCGCCGTGGTCGCGAGCGTCAGTGCGGTGTTACCGCCGTTGGCCGACGCGAAGTTCTTGATCGTTGGCTCGACGGCCTCTAGGGCAGTGATGCCGCTCGACCCCACGGCCCAGCCGTTGCTGCTCGTGTTGTACGTCGCCTCGGTCGTCTGCACCGTGTTGAGGTTCGACTGGACGTTGGAGTCCTTGGCCTTCCCGGTCTGCGAGAGGAACGTCGGGATGGCGACCGCGGCGAGGATACCGATGATGAGGATCACGACCAGCAGCTCAATAAGGGTGAAACCCTCCTGACCCTGGGCGCGATGACGAAGACGCTGAAGCATCTCAGTTTCACTCCTGTGTTGGTGTTTGCTGGTTGGAACCCCACATTGCGCTGGACCTGCGGCGGCGATGTGCGTCCTTCCGAGGGGCAAGATCGGCATCCGCCCCGACCGACTTGAGGAAATAAGTAAAAAATCGAGCGACCCCTTCACCACTTCGCGTCCGCGGCCGATACAGAGAACGTGTTCCCGGATCACGACTTCTCAGGCTCCGTGCTCGAGCCCCCGTTCCCCGCCCCTTCCGCGCCCGGCCTCGGCGGCCCGCGGCGCGTCATCGACGTGATCGTGGAGCGCGGGTTCGCGACGCGCGAGGAGGTCGATGCGACCGTCTCCGCCGCCCGCGAGGCCGGCGTGCCCGCCGAGCAGATGCTCGTGCAGCGCGGCGTGATCACCCCCGAGCAGCGCGGGATCGCGGTCGCCGAGCGGCTCGGGCTCGAGTTCGTGGACCTCAGCGCGCGACCCGTCGACCTCGCCGCTGTCGCGCTGCTCCCCGCGGAGATCGCCCGCCGCTGCGAGCTCGTGCCGATCGGCCGCGTGGACGAGCGCACCCTGCTCGTCGCCATGGCCGACCCGACGAACGTGGTGGCCATCGACGACGTCGAGATCCACACCGGGTTCAGCATGCGGGCGGTCGTCGCCACCCCCGAGGACATCGCGGGCGTGATCGCGCAGACGAGCCGGCTCGACGAGACGGTCCACCAGGTGATCGAGGAGGAGGCCGAGCAGTATCAGAG
>CAXTTD010000344.1:0-948 GCA_964246945.1 uncultured Solirubrobacteraceae bacterium
CCGCCGTAGCACTTGGCGATCACGTCCTTGCGGTAGGCCTTGATCGTCTCGCGGGCGACGATCCGCGAGCCGATCGCCGCCTGGATCGGCACGTCGTACTGCTGGCGGGGGATCTTCGCCCGCAGCTTCTCGGTGAGCGTCCGCCCCGCACCTTCCGCCTTGGAGCGGTGCACGAGCATCGACAGCGCGTCGATGGGGTCGCCGGCGAGCAGGATGTCGAGCTTCACCAGGTCCGAATCGCGCAGCCCGATCAGCTCGTAGTCGAGCGACGCGTACCCCCGGGTGCGCGACTTCAGCTGGTCGAAGAAATCGAGGACGATCTCGGCGAGCGGCAGGTCGTAGGACAGGTTGACGCGCTCGGCAGAGAGGTAGTGCATCCCGGCGGGCTGCCCACGGCGCTCGGTGCACAGCTCCATGATCTGGCCGATGTATTCCTTGGGAGCGAGGATCGAGGCGCGGATGTAGGGCTCACGCACCGAGTCGATCCGCGCCGGATCGGGCATGTCGTTGGGGCTGTGGATCGGCACCACGGTGCCGTTGGTGAGCGTCACCTCGTACTCGACGCTCGGCATCGTGGTGAGCAGCTCGAGGTCGTACTCGCGCTCCAGGCGCTCGCGCACGATGTCCATGTGCAGCAGGCCGAGGAACCCACAGCGGAACCCGAAGCCGAGCGCCTCGGAGGTCTCGGGCACCCAGGAGAGCGCGGCGTCGTTGAGGGTGAGCTTCTCCAGCGCGTCGCGCAGGTCGGGATAGGCATCGGAGTCGATCGGGAACAGGCCGCAGAACACCATCGGCTTCACCTCGCGGTAGCCGGGCAGCGGCTCGGCGGCCGATCTGGATCCCACCCGCCCGGTGAGCGTGTCGCCGACGCGCAGCGCGGTCACGTCCTTGATGCCGGTGATGAGGTAGCCCACCTCGCCGGGTCCCAGCGACTTCACGGGCGTCATC
>CAXTTD010000344.1:958-4110 GCA_964246945.1 uncultured Solirubrobacteraceae bacterium
ATCGGCTGCGGAGTCGATCGGCACCCGCCCCCAGAACACCATCGGCGGCACCGCGCGGTCGCCGGGCAGCGGCTCGGTGGCGCCGTGCGCACGGCGGGTGAGGGTGTCGCCGACGCGCAGCACGCTCACGTCCTTGATCCCGGTGATGAGGTAGCCGACCTCTCCGGGCCCCAGCGATTTTACGGGCGTCATCGCCGGGGTGAAGAAGCCGATGTCGTCGATCTCGGCGTCGGTGCCGGTCTGCATCGCCCGGATCGCCTCGCCCTTGGTGAACGTGCCGTCAACGACGCGGACGTAGGCGATCACGCCCCGGTACTGGTCGAACTCCGAGTCGAAGATGAGCGCCCGCGGCGGGGCGTCGGGATCCCCGCTCGGCGGTGGCACGCGGGCAATCAGTTCGTCGAGCACCTCGGTGACGCCGGCGCCGGTCTTGGCCGAGATCTGGCGCACCTCGTCGGCGGGCTCGCCGAGCAGGTCGGCGATCTCCCCGGCGACGCGCTCGGGCTCGGCGCCCGGCAGGTCGACCTTGTTGAGGCACGGGATGAGCTCGAGCCCCGACTCGACGGCAAGGTAGGTGTTGGCCACCGTCTGGGCCTCGACCCCCTGCGAGGCGTCGACGACGAGCAGCGCCCCCTCGCAGGCGGCCAGCGAGCGCGAGACCTCGTAGGTGAAGTCGACGTGGCCGGGGGTATCGATGAGGTGCAGCTGGTAGGTCTCACCGTCGCGCGCACTCGTGTGCAGGACGCGCACCGCCTGGCTCTTGATGGTGATCCCGCGCTCCCGCTCGAGGTCCATCGAGTCGAGCAGCTGGGCGCGCATCTCGCGCGCCTCGACGGTGTGGGTGAGCTCGAGGATGCGATCGGCGAGCGTTGACTTGCCGTGGTCGATGTGCGCGATGATCGAGAAGTTGCGGATGTGCGCCTGGTCTGCCATCTCGCCCCTCAGGGTAGGGCGCGAGAGCGCGACGTCAGGCGGACTGCGGCGAGGTCGGCGGCGCCGGGCTGGCGACCGTCTGGCCGGGGGCCTCCACGCCCGGGATGCCCCGCCGGATGTCGAGCTTGGCCAGGTACTTGCCGAGGCGCGTCTTGACCCCGGCGTCGTTGAGCACCTCGGAGACGAGCACCGAGGTCGTGAGCACGCCACCGAAGATTGCCACCGCGTCGATCGACTTGCGGCCCTGGGCGTCCCAGTAGTCGTCGTGGAGGTCGAGCCACAGCGCGAACTCATCGAGGGTGAGCGCGGCGGCGACCCCGAACGTCGTGGAGGTGATGCGCGAACCCCACCGCGGCGGCTCGTCGTGTCCGGTGAACCACTGCTGGGCCCACAGGAAGCCGACGCCGAGCATCCCGAGGATCCCGAACGTCGAGTGGTGGATGTGGGTGCCGCCCTTGGAGCTGATGTTGTGGAACGGCGGGATGCCCGCCCGGATCGCGTGGGTGACACCGCGACACGCAGCGAACGCCGACGTGAAGCCGATCGCGGTGAGCAGCGATCGCTCCTGCTGGGGGTCGGCCATCAGGCCGTGGATGAAGTCGCTGCGGGCCACCGGCGAACAGCCTACCCGGCCGCGCGCAGGCGGCGCACGACGAGGTCGCGGACCTGCTGGGCCTCGGGGATGCGCATCAGCAGCACGAGCCGGCCGTAGAGGAGCCCGGCAGCCCCGAGCCCGAGCCCGACCGCCACGAGGCCCGCGAGCGTCGAGGTGCCGAGCGCCGCCTCGAGCACCCGCCACAGCACCCAGCCGACGACCGTCGCGATCGCGGTGGCGAGCAGGATGCGCACCGTGATCATCGCGGTGTGGGCGAGCTCCAGGCGGCCGTTGAAGCCGGTGCGCAGCCGCCGCAGCTGCAACCCAGTCATCACGATGTTGGCCGCCAGGGTGCCGATGATGAGCCCGGCGATCCCCAACGGCTTGTAGAGCGCGACGGAGACGATCACGTCGACGATCATGTTCATCACCGCCAGCCCGGTGGGGATCCACGGCCGCTGGAGGGCGAAGAACGTCCGCGTGAGCAGCAGGTTGACCCCGGCGAAGGGCAGGCTGATCGCGAACCAGAACAGCGCAGTGGACACGAGACTGGTCGAGTGATGACCGAAGCTCCCGTGCTGGTAGACGAGGCGGACAATCGGCAGCGCGAGCACCGCCATCAGCGCGGCCGAAGGCACGAGCAGCAGGTTGATCTGGCGCATCCCGGTCCCGATCGTGTGGCGCAGCCCCTGGGGATCCCGGGCGTTGGCCATCCGCGCGAGCGACGGGAACAGCACCGTGGTCACCGCCACCGAGAAGATCCCCTGGGGCAGCATGTACAGGCGGAACGCGTCGTTGATCGCCGCCGGGGCGTGACCACCGGGGATGAGCACGCCGAGCTCGGTGTTGAGGAACGCGTCGAGGTTGATGATGCCGATCGACATCGTCACCGGCAGGAACAGGATCAGCACCTGGCGCACCAATGGGTCGCGCCAGTCGAGCGTGATCCCGAAGCGGAAGTCGATCCTGCGCAGCGCCGAGGCGACGAGCACGAGCTGCACGACGGTGGCCACCAGCCACGCGATCGCGTACGCGTACACCTCGTCGCTGTGCCTGAACTGCGTGTGCAGGGCGACGAGCAGAACGATGATGACGAGGTTCCACGCCGCGGGCGCGATCGCCGGCATCGTGAACTCGTCGTAGGCCTGCAGGATCCCGGTGAGCAGCCCGGTGATCGACAGCAACAGGACGACCGGGAACAGGATTCGCGACAGGTTCGCCGTGAGCCCGCCGGGGATCCCGTGGCTCACGAGCAGCGGCATGATCACGCCCGCGACCGCGATGTAGAGCACGGTGAGCACCCCCAGGATCACCAGGATCATCCCCATCAGGTCGGAGGCGAGCCGCCGCGCCCGCGCCCGGTCGCCCTGGGTGAGCAGGTCAGTGAAGATCGGCACGAACGCCGCCCCCAGCGCCGCCTGGCTGAACAGGTTGGAGAACAGGTTGGGGATCTGAGAGGCGATCGTGAACGCCGAGTACTCGCGCGAGGTGTTGAAGATCGACGCCTGCATGACCGCCCGGGCGAGCCCGGCGACCCGGGAGACCGCGGTCGCCGCGGCGAAGATCGCCGTCATCACCGCGACGCGGGTGGAGCGGCCCGCGGGGGGCTGGGAGAGCACCTGGG
>CAXTTD010000345.1:0-4101 GCA_964246945.1 uncultured Solirubrobacteraceae bacterium
GGGTGGCGAGCCGCCCCGCGCCGGGGATCCCCGAGGGGCTCGTGCTCGGGGGCCCGTTCGACGCCCACGGCTCGGAGCTGTTCGCCCGCGGGGCGATCATGCCCCAGTCGCGCGGGTCGATGACCCCGGCGCGGGTGCTCGCGCCGGTGGCCGGAGAGTCGGTGCTCGCCCTGTGCGCCGCCCCGGGGGCGAAGACCGGGCAGCTCGCCGCGCTCATGGGCGACGCGGGGCGCCTGCTCGCCGTCGAGCGCCATCCCGGCCGCGCGCAGGCGCTGGCGCGTACCCTCGACCGTCTCGGGGTGAGCTGCGCCGAGGTGCGGGTCGCCGACGCGAGCGCGCCGCTTGACACGGGCGAGTTTCACCGGGTGCTCGTCGACCCGCCGTGCAGCGGTCTCGGCACGCTGCGCTCGCGCCCGGACCTGCGCTGGCGCACGAGCGCCGAGCGGGTGGCGGCGCTGCCCGCGGTGCAGCTCGCGCTCCTGCGGGCGGGGGCCGCCCAGGTGCGGTCCGGGGGGACGCTCGTCTACTCGGTGTGCACGATCTCCCGCGTCGAGAGCGAGGGGGTCGTCGAGCGGTTTCTCGCCGGGGCGCCCGAGTTCGCGCTCGAGCCCGTCGGAGAGGCGGATGATCCGTTCCGGCGCACGCTGCCCCATCGCGACGGCACCGACGGGTTCTTCATCGCTCGGATGAATCGCCGCCAGAGCCCGAGCGGGACCGGTTAGGCTCCGTTGAGTCGATGAGCGAGTCCGCGGTCAACCTCGGTCCGGAGTGCCCCCACTGCCACGAGCCGTGGCTGCGGCCGACCACGGTCCCCGGTCGCTACCGCTGCGTGTACTGCCTGCAGCGCTTCGAGCTCGTCTCGGTGTGCCCGAACTGCGGCGAGCACTCGACGATCGTGCGCATGTCGAGTACCGCGGTGGTCGGCTGCAACCATTGCCAGGCCTCGATGCTCGTCGCGGTATGAGCGGCTCTGCGCCACTCACTCGCCGTCGATAGCTCTGCGAACCATCCCGGCGGTGATCGCCGGCGTGCCCGCCGGCACGCGGATCATCGGGACGTCGCCCGTCGGGTCGACCTGCGCGGGGGTGAGCCCGCGGCGGGTGAGCTCGGGAATGGCCGATCCGAGGGAGTGATGCTCACTGGCGGCCAGTCCGCGCGCGGCGGGCACGCCTTCACGTGGGGCGGCACCCAGCCCGCTATCTCGCACATCCCGGGGAGCCGGCGGGCCCTGATGGTCAATTGTGCGCGTCCGGCGCCACTCTTCGCACATCCCCGGCGGCCGGCGGCCCGGATGGCCGATCGTGACCAACCCGCTCCGGTTTTCGCACACGCTCACGAGTGCCGGTCGGCGGATGTGCAAAAGATGGAGCGACCGAGCCCGCCCCGCCCGGCGCGGTGCGGCGCGGCGGGTAGCCTGCACCCCAACATGGCTCCCCACGACTTCCAGCCGGTCGCGCTCACCGAGCGCCGGGTCGCGCCCTCGATCCTGTCCGCCGACTTCGGCCGCCTGCGCGCGCAGGTCGGCGAGGTGCTCGACGCCGGGGCGCGGGTGATCCACGTCGACGTGATGGACGGCCACTTCGTGCCCCCGATCACGTTCGGGGCGGTCGCCGTGTCTGCGATCGCCGACCTCGTCCGCGACGCCGGCGGGATCGTCGACGTGCACATGATGGTCGAGAAGCCCGAGCAGCACATCGAGGACATCGCCAAGGCCGGCGCGAGCTCGATCACCATCCACGTCGAGGCCACGCCGCACGTCGACTACGTGCTGCAGGCGATCCGGGAGGCCGGCTGCACGGCGAGCGCCGCGCTGTGCCCGGCCACGCCGGTGGCGATGCTCGACGAGCTCGCCGGGGAGGCGCTCGACCTGGCGCTGTGCATGAGCGTGAACCCCGGCTGGGGCGGGCAGAGCTTCATCGGGAACTCGTTCGACAAGCTGCACCGGATGCGGCGCCTGTTGCCCGACCACGTCGGCCTCGAGGTCGACGGCGGAGTCCACGACCAGAACGTGGGTCAGGTCGTGCGGGCGGGCGCGAACCTGCTGGTCGCCGGTTCGGCGGTGTTCGCGGCCGACGATCCGGGTGCGACCTACGCCGCGCTCGTCGAGGCCGCCGGCGCCGACTGATCGGCGGTCGCGTCCTCGGCACCCCTCGAGCCCGCGCCCGCGGGCGCTGCTCCGGTGAGCGCGTGCACGGCGCTGAGCGCGAGGCACAGCAGCAGTGTCGCCCCGCAGTAGCCGACCTCTACCCGCGTCACCCGCGAGCCGACGAGGCCGGTGAGCTGAAAGGCGACGAACAGCGCCGCGCAGGTGAGCCAGCAGGCGGCGGCCCGGCCGGCACGGCCCCGGGCGAGCGCGGCCTGGTTGAGGGTGCCCGAGATGAGGTGGAATCCCATCCCGAGGCCGACGAGCGCGAGCCCGGCGCGGGCGTAGTGAAAGCCCTTGTCGCCGAGCAGCAGATCCATCACCGCCGGCCCGACGGCGAGCAGCCCCAGCGCGACCGCGAGCCCGAAGCCGCCGGTGAGCGCCACCGTCACCGCGATCGCGCGCCGGAACGCCCGCGGATCGGAGCGAACCTCGAGGCCGGTGAGGTGGGGCAGGATCGAGGTCTGCACCGCCTGGAAGAGCTGCAGCGGCGCGCGCACGATGAGCATCACGTTGAACACGAAGCCGGTGAGCCCCGCGTTGAGGGCGCTCGCCCCGAGGCTCGCCGCCACCACCAGCACCCCCGCGTTCATCAGCGCCTGCTCGGAGAGCATGATCGCGAGCACCGCGCCCGCGAAGCCCGCGCCGTGGCGCAGCGAGAGCTCCCCGCCGCGCCCGGGACCGGCGGCGGCGTCCGCCTCGAGGGCGGCGGCGTCCCGCTCGAACGCCGCGACCGCGGCCGGGTCCCCGGCGACCCGCCGCGACACCGCGTCCCGCGCGAACGGCAGCACCGAGAGCGACACGAACGGCGCGAGCGCCATCCCCAGCGCCACCACCCCGAGGCCCGAGGCGAGTCCCACGGCGGCTGCCAGCGCGAACAGGAACCGCGAGGTCGACTCGAGGAACACGAGCGCCCCGTACAGCGCGAACGCCTGGTGGCCGGCGAGCCAGCCCCGCGCGAAGTAGCTGCCCGCGTAGGCGAGCACGCCGACCACGAGCACCCAATAGAGGACGGCCGAGCCGCCGAACATCCCGTGCGCCACCGGCCCGTGCAGGGCGAGGACGACGACCAGGAAGGTGCCCGCGGCGGCAAGCTGCAGCGTCGCCGGCACCCGCAGCGGATGGGCGCGGGCACCGCGGGCCCGCCGCTCGGCGATCGTGCGGGACAGCAGCTGCTCGATCGGGCGGTAGATCACCGACAGGATCACGAACATCACCGCCCACGCGAGCGAGATCCGCCCGTAGTCGCGGGGCGAGAGCACGTGGCTCGCGGTGGCCAGGTAGGCGAAGGTGAAGATGCCCGTGGAGGCGATCCCCACCGAGAGCACCCGGGCCCCGGAGGCGAAGGAGCGCCCGGCGGGCGCCGATTCCTCGCTCACCCGGCAACCTCGAGCAGGCGCATCGTCCACGGTCGCGGCGCGCGGGCGGCGAGGATCTCGCCGTGGCGTGCCAGCAACCGGTCGAACCCCGCGGGGCTCCAGTGGTGCAGGTGCCCCGGGGTGTTACCGAGCGCCGGCAGGTAGGCGCCGCGGGCGAGGTTGAGGATCCGCCATAGCGGTTCCTGCGGCACCGAGACGAGCAGCCGGCGGCTCGCCACCCGGGCCATCTCGGACAGCACGGCGTCGGGATCGACGACGTGCTCGAGCACCTCGGTGGCGCACACCAGATCAAACCCGCCGTCGGGGATGCCCAGGCGCTCGGCGCTCATCGCGGCAAAGCGAAGGTTCCCGGACGGACCGGCGCCGCGAGCGCGCCAGTGGGCGGCGAGCCCCGGGTCGGCGAGGTCGACGCCGAGGACCTCGCCGGGGGCGATCCGGACGGCGAGGCGCTCGGTGAGCACGCCCTCGCCGCAGCCGACGTCGAGCAGGCTCGCCGGCGCTGCCTGGTCGAACAGCTCGAACAGCGCCCGGTGAAACTCCGCCATCAGCCGCCGCACCACCGGATTGGCGGAGCCGTAC
>CAXTTD010000346.1:0-4084 GCA_964246945.1 uncultured Solirubrobacteraceae bacterium
GACGGCGCGGGCCGGTTCACCGGCGACGCCGTCTTTCGGTCAACCGGGGGCGGCGACGCGATCTGGTGCGAGACCGGGCGGCTCCGGCTCGTCGGCTTCGCCGGCCCCGCGTACCGCACCCTGCTCCTAGCGCCCGCGGCGGACCAGGGGGCCTGGCAGGTGCGCTTCGAGGACGGCCGTCCGTTCCACGCGTTGGACCTGCGCACCGGCCGCTGGGAGGCCGAGCACCTGTGCGGTCCCGACGTCTACCGAGGTCGGTTCGCCGTGCTCGACCATCAACGGATGACGATCTGCTGGCGGGTGACCGGTCCCGGACGGGACGATGTCATCGCCACGCACTACCGCCGGACCGGCTGAGCGTGAGGCGCGGGCCCGGACGCCCTTGCTCAGGTCTGCGCGTTCAGCTGCATTCGGTCGCGCCGCGCGTCTCCGCGCAGCTCCCAGCGTACGCGCCTGGTGACCCCGCTGGCTAATCAGAGGCGCCCGCGCGGATCTTTCGCAGTAGCGTGCGCAAGTCGCCCTCTCGAATCAAGCTTGTCGCGGTGCGGGTTGCGGAAGCGACTTCGCCCAGTCGCCCTATGAGTCGGCGGAACGCTGACGAGCTGGTGTTTGTGAACGAACGGTGCAGCACATATGGCTGTCGATAAAATTCACCCGTGAGCTGCGATCCGGTTCGTCGGACCATGCAGAACTCCAGCCAGGTCTCGCCAACTACATCCCAGCCCGACTCTGCTCGCAGAAAGTCGCGCAGCACAGCACCGGTCCAGATCTGAGTGTCGTCAATGAACAATGCACCTCCGGGCTTCACACGTTGGCCAGCCAGGTGCCAGTCGACGAACGGGATTGGAAACCCGTGACCGCCATCTATCAGCACTACATCGAGTGGCGTGGGCTGAAGGCGCGGCAGGACGATCTCGGAACGGTCGATCTCGAAGCTGAGATTGGCGGTCGGCACGTTGTGGCTTTTACACCAAGCCAGAATGCGATCGGCGATGGCCTTATCCGGAACGACGACAGTGTGTTCACAGCCGCTCAACGCGAACACCAGAGTTGACAGGCCGGCACCAGTCTCAAGTGTCTTTGCGCCCGCGAACAAGCTAGCGCTCAGCGCGCGAAGCAGCCGCGGTGACGCCTCCCACGGAACAGCGTTACCCTCGGCGTCGAGATGAAGGGCGGGCGGATCTCGTATGAGCCGCTCGACGTCCACCAGAGAAATGTGACATGTCGACCGCATCCTGTCAAGCGCGCTAAAACCGTCACGTGTTGGTAGTCAATGAGCGGTTTGTCCTGGTGCCAAAGCGCCGGGTGATCTCGGGCGAGGCGGCTGGCGTCCGACGACCGCGTGGGTGTTGTGGCAGCACTTCTCCGTTGGCGTGAAGTTGCTCACGTCAACATGGCGAAGGGAGGCCGGGGCCATTTGACGGCGCCTCGGAATAGCGGCACCCGTAGCAATGTCGGGCAAGGAGGACCGCCTGCGTTCGTGTCGCGCTTGAGTAATCAACCCCGTTCAGAAAAGGGGGCGATCCTGTGCCTAGATTACACGTAACTGTGCGAGCTTGCGGGGGAGAGCGGTTTTGGTCAGTCATAGTGTGACAGTGTCAGTCTGACCGGAGACCGGAGGTCCGGCGATGTCACGCTCCTCAGAGAGGTCTCCGAAAGGGATCGGCGTTGGACCAATCACTCGTCGTTCTGCTCGAGTCGCCGCCTCCCGGCCACCCGGATCAATGCTTGGTGGTTGGGTAGATCCCGACGACGTCGGAGCAGTGACCGATCTCCGGGTTGGCGCGCTCCGGCGGAGGGGTAGAGCGAGCGCAGCTCGCTCCGGTTCGGCGTAACCCGAGAAACCTGGAGTCCACCGCTGCCAGCTGCAGCCCCGCCCCCGGCGGTCGTCTCGTAGTCCCCGGTGTGCATCAAGGCGCACAGCCGGAGGCCTCGACCGGTTCATGGACGGCGTAGGCCGTGAGCACGCCCTCTGGCGCACCTCGCTCGCCTCGCCGACCTCCCCGATCTCTGCGTTCAGCCCGAGGAGGGGTGGCTGCCCTGCAGCGGTCGTCTGTATGCCAGCGCCGCACCAGATTCGCGTCGTGCCACCACGCCACCCGCTGATCCGGCTCAGCCAGCGTTCAGCTGCATTTGGTCGCGACGCTCGTCTTCGCGCAGCCTTCCAGCGTACGAGCGACGCCCCGGTAGTCGGAGAGCAGTCGCAGCGGATGGAAGACGTTGCCTCCGGGCCACTGGGTGAGGCCGGTGAAGGCGAACGTGGCGAGCGTGTCGTTGAGCTGCTTGATGTTGTATGAGGTCGCCCACGTCGACCAGAACATCCTCTGAATGCCCAGCGAGCGGTGGCTGGCGAAGAACGAGTAGATGGCCTTCAGGCGGGCCCGCTGACCGCTCGGGGTGGTTTCGATGCCCACGTAGTCCTTCTTGGGGATCCGCCCCTGAGCCGCCGAGGAGGCCAGCTCGGTGATCCAGATGGGCTTCTTGGCCTGGCCGTGGGCGCGCATGACCGCGCGCACCTTGGTTTCCAGCTCGTCGTTGTTCTTCAGGGTGTCCGACACCGACGCCCCGCCGGTGAACGCGTTGACGGCAAGCACGTCGAAGTACTTTCCGGCGCCCGCCTTATAGAGCGAGCGGGTTTGGTCCCAGGGGGTCAGGTTTGGCCCGTTGAGCCCGACGACGGCGCCGGTCACGACCTTGGCGCTCGGATCGGCGGCATGCACCGCCTTGTAGCCGGCCTTGAGCAGCGTGGTGTACTTCGACGGCCACGGCTCCGACACCCAGTCATAGGTGCCCGCCGGTTCATTCCAGATCTGCCAGTCCTTCACCGCATACCTGCGCAGGCTCGGGTGGAGCTTCCAGAAGGCCCCCTTCGGTCCGTAGCGGCGCACCAGGGTCGTCATGAACTTCCCGAACAGATCGGGGTGCGTGGGCAGGTACGCGCCGTTGGTCGGCTTGTGGGGCGCAACCCAGGTCGGCGTGAACTCGACGATCGGCAACAGCGAGAGGCCGTGCTCGGCGGCGCTGAGCACGAGCTTGTCCGACTCAGTCCAGTTGTAGACGCCCTGCGCGGGCTCGGCTGCCGACCAGTAGATGTTGCTCCGCACCGACTCGACTCCCGAGCGCGCCATGAGCCCCATCTGGTCACTCAGCGTCGTCTGTGAGAGGGGGAGACTCACCGATGGGTCCAGCACGGTCCCCATGAATCCGAAGGGGACCTTGCGCTTGGCCGCCAGCGCCGGAGCGGTGGTGACCCCAAGGGTGAGTGCGACGATCGCGACGACGGCGATGATGATTCGAGAGCGCATGGCTGCCTTCTCCTGCCTTCCCCTGAGATGACGTGACCGCACGGTAGGGTCCCCGGCGCGGGCAAGCGTAGCAAGCTCGGTCGTGTTCTCGGGTCAGCCACATCCCGTCGGAGCAAGGTCCCCCGGAATGAGGTGGGTTACGCTCCGAACCGACCGTATGACCGGCTCCTCACCCACCCCGCTGCCACCACTGCCGCTGGCAAATCGGGTCTGCGGCCTGGAACGCTTCGAGGATCCCTTCGCGGCCTACGAGCGACTCGGTGCCGAGGCGCGGGCGGCGCTGCTCAGCCTCCTCGGCGAGGATTGGTCCTTTGAGGGCAAGCGCGTGCTTGACTTCGGCTGTGGCGCCGGCCGGACCCTGCGCCATTTCCTCGACGAGGCGGGGGCGGGGACCGAGCTGTGGGGAACCGACATCGACGCGGACAGCATCGCGTGGCTGTCGGCCAACCTGAGCCCGCCGCTGCACGCGACTCGCAACGCGGCCACCCCGCCGATGCGGATCGACGCGGGCTTCGACCTCATCTGGGCGCTCTCGGTGTTCACCCACCTCACAGATCACTCCCTGGCCTGGCTGGCCGAGCTGCATCGGCTGCTCACGCCGGGGGGACTGCTCGTGGCGACCTACATGGGTCGCTTCAACGGCGGTGCGTTCGGCGTGGAGGAGTGGGACGAGGACCGGATCGGGATGAACGTCCTGCGCGCGGATCAGTCATGGGACCTCGGAGGCCCGATGGTGCTCATGTCGGACTGGTGGGTTCGCGCCCACTGGGGCCGAGCCT
>CAXTTD010000347.1:0-4074 GCA_964246945.1 uncultured Solirubrobacteraceae bacterium
ACCCGGCAACTGCCGGCCGACTCGGGCGTGAGCCGGCTGGCCGGCCCGGGGCTGATACGTTTCTACCCGACTCACCGTCCCACCCTCACACACCGTTCGGAGGCCACTCGATGTCCGACACCCAGACTCCCACGATCGACCCGGCGCTCGCGTCCGTGCTCGACCACGCGCGGCAGTTCTTCATCGACGGCGAGTGGGTCGACCCGATCTCCACGGAGACGCTCGAGGTCATCAACCCGGCTACCGAGAAGCCGGTGGTGAGCATCGCGCTCGGCAACGACGCTGACGTCGAGAAGGCGGTTGCCGCCGCCCGGGCCGCTTTCGCCACCTTCTCGCAGACCACCAAAGACGAGCGGGTCGGTCTGCTCGAGCGCGTCATCGAGGTCTACAAGGCCCGCATCTCGGAGATCGCGACGGCGGTCCGCCTCGAGATGGGCGCCCCGACGGCGCTCGCGGAGGGCGCTCAGGCACCGGCCGGTCTCGGCCACCTGATGGCCACTCTCAAGGCGCTGAAGGCCGAGACCTTCGAGGAGCAGATCGGCTCCACGACGGTCGTCTACGAGCCGGTCGGAGTGTGCGGCTTCATCACGCCGTGGAACTGGCCGCTGAACCAGATCGCCGCCAAGGTGGCGCCCGCGCTCGCCACCGGCTGCACGATGGTGCTGAAGCCCTCGGAGATCGCGCCGCTCAACGCGATCGCCTTCACCCAGGTGCTGGAGGAGGCGGGTGTCCCGGCGGGCGTGTTCAACCTCGTCAACGGCGACGGTCCGACGGTCGGCCACGCGCTCACCGTCCACCCCGACATCGACATGGTCTCGTTCACCGGCTCCACGCGCGCGGGGATCCAGGTCGCCCAGGGCGCGGCGCCCACCGTCAAGCGGGTCGCCCAGGAGCTCGGCGGCAAGTCGGCGAACATCTTCCTCGACGACGACAGCCTGCCCGCGGCACTCGCCCGGGACGTCGCCGGCCTGTACGTGAATTCCGGACAGTCCTGCAACGCCGGGTCGCGGATGCTCATCCCCGCGGAGCGCATGGACGAGGCGATCGAGATCGCCCGGAAGGCCACCGCCGGAGTCGTCGTCGGGGCCCCCGACGCCGAGGGCACCGCGGTCGGCCCCGTCGTCTCCGAGGTCCAGTACGAGAAGGTCCAGGGGCTCATCGAGGCTGCCATCGAGGAGGGCGCGACGCTCGTCACCGGCGGCCCCGGCCGGCCCGAGGGCCTCGAGGCGGGCTACTACGTGCAGCCCACGGTGTTCGCCAATGTCACCAATGACATGCGGATCGCGCGTGAGGAGATCTTCGGCCCCGTCCTCACCCTGATCGCCTACCGCGACGAGGACGACGCCGTCGCGATCGCCAACGACACGCTGTACGGCCTCGCCGGAATGGTCAACTCGAGCGATCCGCAGCGGGCGCGGCTCATCGCGCGCCGGATGCGCACCGGGATGGTCCACGTCAACGGCGCCCCGCTCACCGCCGACGCCCCGTTCGGCGGCTATCGCCAGTCGGGCAACGGTCGTGAGTACGCTGCCCACGGCTTGCGCGAGTTTCTGGAGGCGAAGTCAATCTACGGGGACAACGCCTAGTCACGGGGTCCCTGCGGCCGGCTCGAGCACGGTGACGGCGACGATGTCGTCAGCCGTCGGCGAGGCGACTGAGCGCAAGCTCGCGCCAACGCGCGAGGTCGAGCCCGGTCGCCAGCTCGATCGCCGGCAGTGGGCGATCACCGCCCGCGCGCCGGTACCCACGCCGCGCCCGGCGGATGACGGTGCGTCCCCGGGCTCGCCCGGAGCCGGTGTTCACCTCGACGCTCGCCCGCGTCGTGGTGATCAGATCCGGGGCGAGGATCGCAGCGAGAGCCACCAGGTCGTGCAGCGGGCGCTCGCCGGGCGCCCCGTCGCCGTAGCCGTCGATCATGCGGCCGAGCGCGGCGCCCACCGGCGAGCCGGAGCGCAGCGCCCCCATGCCGGCGATCCCGAGCGTGGCGGTCCGGGTCACCTCGAGCGGAACCAGGCAGATGTCGAGCTCGCCGCCGCCGAGCACCCGTGCCGCCGCCTCGGGGTCGGCCCACGCGTTGTACTCGGCGTACGGGGTGACGTTGCCGCACTCCCCCGCGCCGCCCATGACGAGCACCCGCTCGATCCGGTGGGCGAGGACCGGCTCGGCGCCAAGCAGCAGCGCGAGGTTGGTGAGCGGCGCGATGGCGACGACGCTCACCGAACGCTCGGGCGCGCTGGCGAGCAGATCGCCGAGGGCGCGCAGCGCCGGCCGCGGGTCGGCGCTGCGCGGCGCCGGCGGGGGACCCGCGCCACCGAGGCCGTCGATGCCGTGGATCGCCCGGTGCGCCGGCTTCGCGCGTACGAGTCCCGTCGCCGCTCCGGCGGCCACCGGGACCTCCTCGCGGGCGAGCAGCGAAAGCAGCGCGAGCGCGTTGGTGGTGCCCAGCGGCACCGGGACGTTGCCGGCGGCGGTGGTGAGCAGCGCCAGGGCGAGCTCCGGGCTGCGCGCGGCAACCGCGATCGCAGCCGCGTCGTCGACACCCGGGTCGGTGTCAATGACGATCGTTCGTCGCGGCATGTCAAGAACGTTTCTACGCGCCCGACGGTCCCTGCACTCATCCCTATCGGCGGCGTCGTCGCGGCGAAACCCTACCAGAACTGGGAGATGTCAGACGCTCGCGGCCGAGGGCGGCAAGTTCGTGCGAGCTTGGCGATTCGTGTACGCTAGAAACGAATCCACACGTCATCTGCACCGGATTCCCGATGTCGACGCGACGTGCGGGGTGAGCGCTTGAACCCGCAGCAACGAAACCTCCCGGGAGGGTGGACATGGCTGAGTACGACCCGATGGCCCCCGACGCGCGACGCTTCCCGCGCGTGATCACCGAGGCGGAGATCGCCTCGATGCCGCGTCTCGACTTCAACACGGGTATCGACACCGCGATCTTCCTCTCACGCGAGCGCGACGACGCCCGCTACTTCCGTCAGGGCTACTGCTACATGGAGCCCGACCACGCGCCCTTCCACTGGGAGCAGGCCAACTTCGACGAGACCCACTACTGCCTCGAGGGCCGGATCAAGCTCCGCGTCGAGGACCGGGTCGGCCGCCAGGTGGTGCTCGAGGCCGGCGAGGGCGAGCACATCTACCTGCCCGGTGGCTACGCCTACACGCTGGAGGCCACGGGCGCGCGCAGCGTGTTCTTCTGGTCGAGCGGCCCCTCCGCGCGCTCGGGGGTCACCGAGTCCAAGGAGTACTCTAGGCAGCTCACCGCGCTGCGGGGGGCATAGCGCATGGGCGCCTCGCTCAACAGCGTCACCGCCTCCGTTGTCGCGCCTCTGCGGGGTGAGAAGCGCTGGGCGTATCTCGACCGCGCCCGGACGATCCGCGTGGCCACCACCAACGAGGACGGGTCGATCTACCTCTCGCCGCTGTGGCACGTCGTGCTCGAGCAGACGCTGTACCTGCCGATCGACGCCGGCGGGCGCCACGCCTCGAACCTCGACGCCGGACGGCCGATGTCCGCGCTGGTCGACGCCGGCGACGAGTACGCGACCGTCGCCGGGGTGAGGATCCTCGGCTCCGCCGCGCCGATCGAGGATCCCGAGCTCTACGAGCGCCTCCAGGGGCTCGTGTTCGCGAAGTACTTCCACGTCGGCCACCCCTACGCGGCGGCGTACTTCGAGTTCGGCGAGTGGGCCGGGCGGCGCTACTACGCAGTGAGCCCGGAGAAGATGATCGGCTGGGACTCCCGCGAGACGACCATGCCGCAGGTCCCCGAGACGCGGGCGCTGCCCGACTTCGTCACCGACCGGCCGCTGCGCGGCGGGGGAGCCTGAGGTGGTCTCGTCGAGCGGCCGGGTGACGCGGGTGCTGGTGGTCGGCGAATCGTGGATCAAGCACACCGTGCACATGAAGGGGTTCGACCAGTTCCAGTCGGTTGAGTACGAGGAGGGTGGTTCGGATTTCATCGCCGCCCTGCGCGCCGGCGGCTGCGAGGTGCGGTACATCCGCGCCCACGAAATCTCCACTCGGTTCCCGGTGAAGGGGGTCGAGCTCGCGGAGTTCGACGTGGTG
>CAXTTD010000348.1:0-4074 GCA_964246945.1 uncultured Solirubrobacteraceae bacterium
GTCCTCGACGTCGGGCAGCGCGTCGTAGTCGGCGCCGAGACCGAAGAACATCCCGCCGTCGTAGCTCATGATCGCGATGCCGAGCGCCTGGCCGAGCGCGAGCGGCACCATCGGGTACACCGCGGTCATCCGGCGGCCGAGCATGAACAGCGGGAACTGGGGACCTGGGACGTTGGTGACGACGAGGTTGAACAGCCGTTGGCGGGCCTGCAGCCGCGCGGCCTGGGCGAGGATCGTCGGCGGCGCGAACCCGGTGAGCCCGGTGAGCACCTGGGCGCCGACCGCCTGGCCGGAGGACTTCACGTCGTCCATCTCGGCGCTGATCCGCAGCAGCCGCTCGACCGGGTCCGCGACGCCCACCGGCAGCGCCGACCACATCGCCGCGACGCGGTTGCCAAGCTCGCCGCGCTCGAGATCCGAACGGATCGAGATCGGCACCATCGCCCGCAGGACGAGGTCCTCGGAGAGCTCGTGGTGGCGCTCGAGGTAGCGCCCGAGGGCGCCGGCGACGACGGCGAGCACGACGTCGTTCACCGTCCCGCCGAGTGCGTTCTTCACCGTCTTGAAGTCCGCGAGCTCCCCGCGCGCCCAGCTGAAGCGGCGATGGGGTCCGATGTGGACGTTGAGGAGGCTCGGCGGGGCCGACTGCACGACCTTGGCCACGGCGCCGACGCCGGCCGCCGCACGGCCCAGACGTCCGAGCACGTGCCGGGGTCCGCGCAGGCTCGCTCGCACCCCGCGGACGATCTCCGCGGGCACCGTGGCCCGCTCGAGCAGCGCATCGGCGAGCAGCTGCGCTCCCGTCGGCAGCGGCCGCGGGATCCAGTCGGAGGCCGGTTCAGAGGGGACCGGATCGGGCGAGGCGTCGAACAGCACCGAGACGATGTCGACGCCCGAGATGCCGTCCACCAGGGCGTGATGGGTCTTGGAGAGCAGCGCGAAGCGGTCCTCGGAGAGCCCCTCGACGAGCCACAGCTCCCACAGCGGACGTGAGCGGTCCAGGCCTTGAGAGAAGACGCGCCCGCACAGGCGCCGCAGCTGGGCCTCGTCGCCGGGGGCGGGCAGCGCGGTGTGGCGCACGTGGAAGGCGACGTTGAGGTGCGGATCGTCGACCCATACGGGTCGACCCTGGCCGAGCGGGACGAGCGCGAGCCGCTGGCGGTAGCGGGGCACGAGGTGCAGCCGCGAGACGATGTGCTCAACGAGGTCGTCGTATGCGGGAACGGGTCCCTCACACACCATCGCCCCGGCAACGTGCATGTGCGAGGCGCCCTGCTCGAGGTGCAGGAACGAAGCGTCGAGGCCGGTGAGTCGGTCGGTGCGTGGCACGTGAACCATTCTGTCAGCCCGGCGGACGACAGGAATTGTGTGACCAGCTGCACATAATGCTGCGCAGAGCGCTGCAAACCTCCCCGCGCTTATACAAACCGACCTGCCGAGTCGTCCTCGCTCCGAGCGAAGACGAGCGGGGGACCCACTGCCGGACTCATGTCGCATCCTCGCGACGCGTCCGGCCGGGGCGAATCGGTCGCCTGACCTGCCGTCAGCCGCGACCGTAGCGACCTTCTGAAGCGTTGCCCACGGTGGCGCGCGAGGACGGCCGCGAGCCCGACAGCTAACCACGTAGGCACCGGGGTCGAAAGACGAAGGAGGTCCTCCCAGTGAGGCCACGTTTCGGCCTGCGCAGATTACGCGCGGCACACCTGACGATTGCCATGATCATGCTCGCGGCGCCGTCCTGCGCGCTCGCGGCCCTCAGCGGCGGGGGCGGGGCCGCCCGGGCCGCCGAAGGGGACCCTCACCCGGCGCTGGGCGCGAAGGTCACCCCGCGTCACGTCGCCCTCGGGGACGGCGTCGAGGTCTCCGGCCGGGGGCGGGGCGCCCGCGCCGGTGAGACGGTCGAGCTCCAGCGCGCCTCCGGGACGCACGCCCGGTGGCAGCGTGTCGCCACCACCCGCATCGGCCGCGGCGGGGGCTGGGGCTTTCGCGGCCACCTGCGTGAGTCCGCGCGCCTGCGCGCGGTCGAGGTGAGCGCCGCACCGACCGGGGGCCGGACCACCGCCAGCTCCGCCATTGTCGCTCCCCCGGGCACCACCGCCATCTCCCGCGCTACCTCGGTGCAGGTGAAGGCGCGGATGCTCCTTGCCGTTCGTCAGCGCAGCGTGCGCAGCGGCCACCCGGCCGCGGTCGCCGGGCGCCTGCTGCCCGCCCGCGCCGGGCGCCTGGTCTCAGTGCAGACGCACGGGGCCGGCGGCTGGCGGACCGTTGGACGGGCGCGCACCACCGGGCGCGGCAGCTTCGCGGCCCGCGTCGCCGCCCCCATGGGCGCGAGCCACCGGCTGCGCGCCGTGTTCAGCGGTGACCGCCTCAACGCGCGCGTCACCGGCGGCGCCGGCAGCCTCACCACGTTCACCTCGGTACTCGTCTCCTGGTATGAGGACTTCGGCTCCAACGCGTGCGGCTTCCACGCCGCCCACGGCGTCGCCAACCGCACGCTCGCGTGCGGTACCAAGGTCCGGTTCCGTGACGGTGGGCGCACGGTGACCGCCACCGTCGACGACCGCGGGCCCTACGTGTACCCCCGCGAGTTCGACCTCGACCAGAACACCGCCGCGGCCCTCGGTTTCCACAGCGTGGGCACGATCCAGGCCAGCGTCCAGTAACCCGGGCGAGCGTCCGGCAGGCCCGGGCGTGCGGGGCCCGTCAACCCGGCACGTCTGGCCCTGCGCCTACCGTGTCGGGGGACGTGAGCCCTGAGCCATCGCGCGCGAGCGACCCGTTCCGGGAGATCCCCGCCGAGCCGCGGCGGGTCATCGCCCATTGCGACATCGACGCCTTCTACGCCTCGGTCGAGCTGCGCCGCCGCCCGGAGCTGCGCGGGCGCCCGCTGGTGGTCGCCGGCACCGGCCCGCGGTCGGTGGTCACCACCGCGAGCTACGAGGCACGACGGTTCGGCATCGACTCGGCGATGCCGGCCGCCCGGGCGCGGGTGCTGTGCCCGCAGGCGGTGTTCATCGCGCCGGACTTCACCGCCTACCGGGCGACGAGCCGCGAGGTGTGGGACCTCGTCCGGGCCCACGTGGATCGCATCCAGCAGGTCGGCATCGACGAGGCGTACCTCGAGGTGACCGAGGTGCCGTCGCCGCTGCGGGTGCTGCGCGAGATGGTCGCCGAGATCCGCGAGGCGACGGGGATGACGATGTCGGTCGGCGTCGGCCCCTCGCGCCTGGTGGCCAAGACGGTGAGTGCGTCGTTCAAGCCGGCGGCGTTCATGGCGCTCTCCCGGGAGGACGCGTGCGTGCGCTTCGCCGACGCTCCCACCCGGCTGCTGCAGGGAGTGGGTCCGAAGACCGCCGAGCGGCTCGCCGCCATGGGGATCACGACCGTCGGGGATCTCCAGCACCATGACGAGACGCTGCTGATCGAGCGCTTCGGCGCGCGCATGGGCCGCTACCTGAGGGCGCGCAGCTGGTTTCACGACGTCTCGCCGGTGGCGCCCGTCGGCGCTGCGAAGTCACGCTCCAACGAGACGACGTTTCCGGAGGACATCTCCGACCCCGAGGAGCTCGAGGCGGTGCTCAGCCGGCTCGTGGAGGAGCTGTGCACGACGCTGCGCCGCCGCGAGATCCGCGGGCGCACGGTCGCGATCAAGGTCCGTCTCGACGACTGGACCACAGTGACGCGGGCGCGCTCCCTCAACGCACGCACCAACGATCCCCAGATCGTCCGCCCGGTGGTGCTCGAGCTGTTCCGCGCCTACGCCCCCGCGCGGCCGGTACGCCTGCTCGGGGTGCGGGTCGCCGGCTTCGAGGAACCGAGCGGGCCACGCGATGAGGGCGGGCAGCTCGCGCTGCCGGTATAGCCCGCTATCGCGCGCTCAGTAGAGCGCGGAGGCGAGGCGGCGGCGAGCGTCGCGGGCGAGCTCGCTCGCCGGTCCGAGCTCGTCGAGGATGCCGACGATGACCCGGCGCAGCTCGTCCTTGGCGCCGTCGGCGCTCGGCAGGGCGTCGAGCAGCTCGTCAAGGGCGCGCTCGGTCTCGCCGGCATCGAGCCGGGCGAAGGTGGCGGCGAGAC
>CAXTTD010000349.1:0-4068 GCA_964246945.1 uncultured Solirubrobacteraceae bacterium
GCCGCGAGCGCCGGGGGTGGTGACACGCTCGTCTCCCCGCTGCAGGGCACCATCCTGCGCGTCGCCGTGGAGCAGGGCGCGGCGGTGCAGGCCGGCGCGCTGGTCGCCGTCGTGGAGGCGATGAAGATGGAGAACGAGATCACCGCGCACAAGGCCGGCACGGTGGCCGAGCTGCCGATCACCGCCGGCGCCTCGGTCTCCAGCGGCGACACGCTCGCCGTCATCACCGACGCCGGGTCCGTCGAGTAGCCCTAGCCGACCGCGGCGAGGTTCGCCTCGTGGATGCGCCGCTGCGTGGGCCCGGTCCCCCGTGATGCCGGCGCCCGCGCCGCCGCCGGTGAGGCCATGAGCGCGGCGAGGTACTCATCGTCCTCGTGCAGCACCGTCTCGGCCGCCTCGCGGGAGAGCGGCGCACCGTGGCCGGGGACGACCCATTCGGCCTGGGCGACGAACCCCGAGAGCCGGGCGAGCGTCGCCCGGTAGGGCTCCACCGAGCCGCCCGCGGCGGCCGAGATCATCGGAGTCTCGACCGGGGAGAGGTAGTCGCCGCACACGAGCACGCTCGCCCACGGCAGCCAGTAGGCGGCGCCGTCGGCGGTGTGGCCCGCCGTGGGGAGCACCTCGATCTCCCGCGCGCCCACCTCGAGCCGGCCGGGCACCGGCAGCCCCTGCAGCGAGCCGAGGGCGAGCGCCCCCCGGTCGGGCACGTAGTGCTCCTCGTCGAACGCCCGCAGGCGCCGCTGCGCCTCACCGAGCTCCGCCCCGAGCCGCGCGACCGTCGACTCCGGCGCTCCCAGCGCCGCGCCCGGGAAGGCGAGGCGCCCCAGCAGATGATCCCAGTCGCCGTGGGTGGCGAGCAGGCCGGAGACCGGGAACGACGCCTGCGTCAGCACGTCGGGCAGCGCGCGCAGCTCCTCGGGGTAGACCGGCGAGTCGACGACGAACCCCTCCTCGCCGCCGCGCACCGCGGTGCAGGTGGTCTGCCACACGTCGGAGACGAAGACGATCACGTCCTCGTGGAGCGCGAGCGCGCGCACGAGCGCGGCCGCGGCCTCAGCCGACGCCGACGAGCTTGGCCGCCTCGCGCAGGTTCGCCACCTCGGCGTCGGGCTTTTTCTGCCCAGGTTCGAGCTGCTGCTTGGTGCGGTTCACCCAGATCACCGGGATCTTCTTCTTCAGGCACGGCTCGACGTCGTGGTAGTAGCTCGCGCCGACGTGCACCCAGCCCTTCTTGGAGCCGATCCGCCGCTCGCACTCGGTGAAGTGCGCGGGGTCGGGCTTGTAGGAGCGGACCTGCTGCGCGGTGACCACGAGATCGAAGTCGAGCGGGATGTGCCGCCGGGTCTGCCCGAGCAGCTTGTCGTCGATGTTCGAGATGAGCCCCACGCTGCGGCTCTTGGCGACCTTGGTGAGCGTCGCGTTGGTCTCCTTGAACGGCTTCCAGCGCGCCACCGAGTCGGGTAGGAAGCCCGAGCGCGATGGCTCCAGCGGCCAGCCGAGGTCCCGCGCGATGCGCACCGCGGTGCGCCGCAACACCTCGGCATAGAGCTCATAGGAGCCGGACTCGATCTCCTGCTGGATCTCGTGGAACAGCGGCAGCAGCGCATCGCGCTCGACCGTGAATCCGTCGCGCGCGCCCTCGGCGCTGAACGCCTCGAACGCTCCGGTATCCCAGTCGATGAGGGTTCCGTACACGTCGAAGGTCACAAAGCTGACTGTCTTGGGAATCGCCATATCTGCCGCAATGATGCCATTTCGCGGCGCCGACCCGCGTCTCGGGCGACCTGCGCGCTAGGGTCCCGGATCGCATGGACCTGCTCGAGTATCAGGGCAAGCAGCTGTTCGCCCGCCATGGTGTGCCCGTCCCGGCGGGTCAGCCGGCGCGCACCGTCGAGGACGCCGTGGCCGCCGCCGACCAGATCGGCTACCCGTGCGCGGTGAAGGCCCAGGTCCAGATCGGCGGGCGCGGCAAGCTCGGCGGGATCAAGATCGCCGCCGATCGCACGGAAGCCGAGGAGCACGCCCGCGCGATCCTCGGCATGGACATCCGGGGGCTCACCGTCCACGAGCTGTGGATCGAGGGCGCCTCGCAGATCGCCTCCGAGTACTACGCCTCGGTCGTCTTCGACCGCTCGGCCAAGGCGCCGCTGGTGATGCTCTCCACCAAGGGTGGGATGGACATCGAGGCGGTCGCCGACGAGGACCCCGACGCGATCGCCACCCTGCACGTCGACCCGCTGCTCGGCTTTCAGGACTTCCACGGCCGCCGCCTCGCGTTCGAGGCCGGGGTCGACGCCGACGTCGTGCGCCCGGTCGGCGCGATGCTCGCCAAGCTCTACGAGGTGTTCACCTCCGAGGAGGCGACGCTCGTCGAGGTCAACCCGCTGATCGTCACTCCCGAGCGCGAGGTGAAGGCGCTCGACGCGAAGGTGACCCTCGACGGCAACGCCCTGTTCCGCCACGGCGACAACGCCGAGCTGCGCGACCTCTCCGCGGAGGATCCCCAGGAGGTGATGGCCAAGGAGCGCGGGCTCACCTACGTGAAGCTCGACGGCGACATCGGCATCCTCGCCAACGGCGCCGGACTTTCGATGTCGACGCTCGACGTCGTCGCCGAGGCCGGCGGCACCCCCGCCAACTTCCTCGACGCCGGCGGCGGATCACGCGCTGACGCGATCACCAGCGCCGTCGAGGTGATCCTCTCCGACCCCAAGGTGAAGGCGGTGCTGTTCAACATCTTCGGCGGCATCACGCGCTGCGACGAGGTGAGCAAGGGCCTCATCGAGGCGTTCAAGCAGATCGAGCCGACCGTCCCGTTCGTGGTCCGTCTCGACGGCACCAACGGCGAGGAGGGTCGCGCGCTGCTCAGCGAGGCCAACCTTCCGAACGTCCACGCCGAGGCGACGATGGACGGCGCCGCGGCGAAGGTCGTCGCGCTCGCCAAGGAAGCTTGATCACATGAGCATCCTCGTCGACGAGCACACGCGGCTGTGCACGAGTGGCATCACCGGCCGTGAGGGCACCTTCCACACTCTGCGCAATCGCGATTACGGCACCTCGGTGGTCGGCGGGGTGACCCCCGGCAAGGGCGGTCAGGACGTCGACGGGGTCCCCGTGTTCAACACCTTCCACGAGGCGGTCGACAAGCAGGGCGCGAACACCGCGATGATCTTCGTCCCGCCCCGGTTCGCCGCCGACTCGATCCTCGAGGCCGAGGACGCGGGTATCGAGCTCATCATCTGCATTACCGAGGGCATCCCCGCCCACGACGAGCTGCGCGTCTACAACACGATCCAGAAGAACGGTCGCTCGCGCCTCGTGGGGCCCAACTGCCCGGGCATCCTGTCGCCCGGCAAGGCCAGCGTCGGGATCATTCCCGCCCAGTTCTTCAAGCCGGGCAACGTCGGTGTCGTGTCGCGATCCGGCACGCTCACCTACCAGATCGGCGACGTGCTCGCCAAGAGCGGGTTCGGCAACTCGAGCATCGTCGGCATCGGCGGGGACCCGGTGCCCGGCACCGACTTCATCGACGTGCTCGCCCTATTCGAGGCCGATGCGCAGACCGAGATGATCGTCATGTGCGGCGAGATCGGCGGCGACGCCGAGGAGCGCGCCGCGGACTTCATCGCCGAGTCCGTGAGCAAGCCGGTGATTGGCTACATCGCGGGGTTCACCGCGCCGGCCGGCAAGACGATGGGCCACGCCGGCGCGATCGTCTCCGGTTCGCACGGCACCGCGGCCGCCAAGGCGCAGGCGCTCGAGGCCAAGGGCGTGAAGGTCGGGCGTACCCCGACCCAGGTCGCCGAGGCCGCCGCCGCGCTCCTCACCGCCTGAGCGCCGCCCGGATGGTGTGGGTCGGCCTGAGCGCGGGCCGGTTGTGCGCGGGCCGGCTCGCCCGCCGCCGCGCGCGTCGGTAGCCTCGCAACCGATGTCCGAGCCCTCCATTCTCGACGCCCGGCTCGCTGAGATCGACGAGCGTCTGCGGGCGCTGCAGTCGGGGCTCGATCCGGTGTCGGTGCCGGCGGCCGCTCCGCGCGACGGGCCGGGAGCGTCCGCGCCATCCTCCCC